>NZ_JBELMH010000010.1:31350-46374 GCF_042096055.1 Citreimonas sp.
AGCGAGGGGCCGGGGCCGATGAAGCCCTCGACCAGCCCGGCCAGCAGGAAGACGGGCGAGGCCGCCAGAAGCGCCCAGAACAGCGCGAACCGTGCGCCGTAGCCGCCGACGGGCCGGCGGACGATCCGCGCCCCCAGCTGCGTCAGCGCCGCCAACGCGTAGAGCAGCAGCGGCAGCACCGCGATCATGGCGAACAGCGTGCCCATCATCATCGGCTGCAGGTCTACCTGCTGCAGGTGCGCCTGCCGGGCGAGGCCCGGCCATTGCGCGATGAACAGCACCACGCAGGCGCCCATCAGGATCGCCAGCGCGCGCGGCTCGGAGGCCCCGCGCGCCAGCTGGTCACGCACGACCGTGCGAGGGCGGCGATAGCTCGCCGCGATGTCGGTCGTGACCGGCATGAGGCCTCAGCGACGCCGCCGCGACAGCCAGGCGGCCACGCGGTCGTTGATGTCGGCCTGCAGCTCCTCGTCCTCGATCTCGAGCACGGCCTCGGCGATGAAGGCGATGGTCATCAGGTCCTCGGCCTCGCCGCGCGGAACGCCGCGGGCGCGCAGGTAGAACAGGCTGTCCTCGTCGATGGCGCCCGAGGTCGAGCCGTGCGAGCACGCCACGTCGTCGGCGTATATCTCGAGCTCGGGCTTGGCGAGGAACTGGCTGTCGTCGTCCAGCAGCAGCGACTGGCTGATCTGGTAGCCGTCGGTCTTCTGCGCGCCCGGCTTCACCAGGATCTTGCCCTGGAAGACGCCCACGGCGCCGTTGCGAAGCACCTTCTTGAAGACCTGCCGGCTTTCGCAGTTCACTGCGTCGTGGGTGATGAAGACCGTGTCGTCGTGGTGGAAATCACCGTCGCCCATGCAGGCACCCGCCACGTGGGCTACCGCATCGTCGCCGGTCAGTTCTATCACGCATTCGTTGCGCGTCAGCTGCCCGTTCACCGTCAGCGTGAAGGTCTTGAACGTCGATTCCGTCCCCAGCCGCGCGAAGATGTGCGTCGCCGCGCGACGCTCGTGGTCGCGACCCTGGGCGCGGACGTGGTGCAGCGCGCCGGTATCGGTGACGTCGACCTCGATGCACTGGTTGAAGCGCGCGGCGGCCGGACCCGTTTCCAAGATCGTCGCCTCGGCGCCCGCGTCGACCTTGACGACGTGGTGCAGCACCGCGTCCGAAGTCTCGGACGCATGGCGGTAGATCAGGTGGATCGGGCGCGACGCCTTGCCGGTTACGTGGATCAGCAGGCCATCGGTCGCGAAGGCGGTGTTGAACGCCGCCAGCGGGCGCTGGACGGGCGTCTGCCCACGCGCCTCGAGCGTGCCGTAAAGCTCCTTCGCCCAGTGGATGTCGGGCGCGTCGGCCAGCCGGTCGATGCGCACGCCCTCAAGGCTCAGGTCGTCCGACGCGTCGGCATCAAAGGCCCCATCGGTGAAGACGATCTTCAGGCGGTCGCGGTTGGCGAACAGCGGGATTTCGTCGCTGTCGTCGAACACGGCGGCCTTGGGCGGCTCGGCCGCGGTCAGCGTGTCGGGGCGGGTGTATTTCCAGTACTCGTCGCGGCGCGTGGGCAGGCCCATCGCACGCAGGCGCGACAGCGCGTCACGCCGCGCGGGCTCAGCCCAGCCGCCCTCGGGGGTGGACAGCCCCGACAGGCGCGTGTCGGTCAGCGTCTGTTTCTGCTCGGGCAGCGCCATCAGGCTTCCTCCGCTTTCAGGTGCTCGTAGCCCTGGTTCTCGACTTCCAGCGCCAGCTCGGGCCCGCCGGTCTTGATGATGCGGCCGTTGCTCATGATGTGCACGACGTCCGGCTTGATGTGGTCGAGAAGCCGCTGGTAGTGCGTGATCACCAGAAAGCCGCGACCCTCGTCGCGCAGCGCGTTCACGCCGTCGGCCACCAGCTTCATCGCGTCAACGTCGAGACCGGAGTCGGTCTCGTCCAGGATGCACATGCGCGGCTCGAGCATCGCCATCTGCAGGATCTCGTTGCGCTTCTTCTCGCCGCCCGAGAAGCCGACGTTCACGGGACGCTTCAGCATCTCCTGGTCGATCTTCAGCTCCTTCGCGCGCTCGCGGATGGTCTTGAGGAACTCGGTCGAGGACATCTCCTCTTGCCCGCGGGCCTTGCGCTGCGCGTTCACCGCCGTCCGCAGGAAGGTCATGTTGCCCACGCCGGGGATCTCGACCGGGTACTGGAACGCCAGGAACAGGCCAGCGGCGGCGCGCTCCTCGGGCTCCATGTCCAGGATGTCCTCGCCGTCGAGCGTCGCGGTGCCATCGGTCACTTCATAGCCGTCGCGGCCCGACAGCACGTAGGACAGCGTCGACTTGCCCGACCCGTTGGGGCCCATGATCGCGTGCACCTTGCCCGCCTCGACGGTCAGGTCCACGCCCTTGAGGATCTGCTTGTCCTCTTCTTCCAGCTTCACGTGCAGGTTCTTGATCTCGAGCATCGTCTCTTCCTCGCTTATGTCTGCGGCCGCGGCCGCCTGTTCCGTCTGCCCCGTCAGGGGCGATGCATGAATTGGACCACCTGCAACAGGCGGTCGGGCGAAATCGGCGTCGGCGCCACATGGAACTTCGCCATGCGGCCGATCATCGTGGGGGCGCCCAGCCAGTCCTCGACCCGGGCATAGCGCGGCCGGTCGGCGTAGTCGTCGAACAGCAGCGTCAGCGGCGCCTTCGTCAGGAAGGCGGTGGCCAGCGCGCAGCCGACCCGGAACCGGCCGTCGACCAGCACCACGTCGGGCTGGCGAAAGGCCGCGTCGCGCCAGATGTCCAGCGGGTAGCGCGGCCAGCGGCGCCATTCGCTGTCGTCCCGCGGCTGACCCCATTCCTTGGTTGGGCCGATGTCGGCCCACGTGACGCGGACCTCGGTGCGCTCGGCCGGCGGGTTCGCGGCAAACCACGCGCGCATGTCCTCGGCCCAGGTCTTGTCGGCCTCCACCGCGTAGACGGTCTTGCCCGGCATCTCCGCCGCCATCACCGTGGACCCGCCCGATCCGTATTCCAGGATCACCGACGCGTCGGCATAGGTCGCGCGCAGCGCGTCCGCCTCGGTCTCGGGCAACGTCAGCTCGGGCCGTTCGATGGCTGCGGCCTCGGTCACTCCAAAACCACCGCCGTGCCCGAGGCGGACACCATCAGCATCGATTCGCCCACCACCTCGTAGTCGAGGTCGATGCCGATCACCGCGTTCGCGCCGACCGCCTTGGCGCGCTGTTCCAGCTCGCGCATGGCGGTGTCGCGCGCGTCCTGCAGCTTGCTTTCGTAGGCGCCGGAACGGCCGCCCACCACATCGGTGATCTGGGCGAAGAAATCGCGGAACACGTTCGCGCCCATGATGGCCTCGCCCACGACGATGCCGCGGTAGTCGGTGACGCGGTGCCCTTCGACGGAATTGGTGGTCGTCAGGATCATTGCTGCATTCCCTGTATTCAGAACCCGAGGATGACGCGGAACGCCGCGAAGCAGACCCAGGCGACCATGCCCGCCACCAGCGCAGTGAACAGGACCGAGTCCTTCAGCATGAAGGTTCCGCCCCGACCGGCGCGCTTGTGGATCGTCAGCCCCAGCAACGAGCCGAGGAACACGCCCACGCCGACGCCCGCGCTTGCATGGATGGCTTCGGCCAGCATCGCACACCTCCCGGTCGGCGGCGGGACCGGCCCGCCGCCAGACGCGTCACCCCACCGAGCCTTCCAGCGAGATGGCGACCAGCTGCTGCGCTTCCATGGCGAACTCCATCGGCAGCGCCTGCAGAACCTCGCGGGCGAAGCCGTTGACGATCAGCGCGACGGCCTCTTCCTCGTCCATGCCGCGCTGGCGGCAATAGAACATCTGGTCGTCGTCCACCTTCGAGGTGGTCGCCTCGTGCTCGACGCGGCTGCTGTTGTTCCGGACCTCGATGTACGGAACGGTGTGCGCCCCGCACTTGTCGCCGATCAGCAGGCTGTCGCACTGGGTGTAGTTGCGGCTGTTCTTGGCCTTCGGGTGCATCGAGACGAGGCCACGATAGGTGTTCTGCGCCACGCCCGCGCTGATACCCTTGGAAACGATCCGCGAGCGGGTGTTCTTGCCCAGGTGCACCATCTTCGTGCCGGTATCGGCCTGCTGGTGGTTGTTGGTGATCGCGATCGAGTAGAACTCGCCCTGGCTGTCGTCGCCACGCAGGATGCACGACGGGTACTTCCAGGTCACGGCGCTGCCGGTCTCGACCTGGGTCCACATCACCTTGGACCGGTCGCCGCGGCAATCGGCGCGCTTCGTCACGAAGTTGTAGATTCCGCCCTTGCCGTTCTCGTCGCCGGGGAACCAGTTCTGCACGGTCGAGTACTTCACCTCGGCGTCTTCCTCGGCGATGATCTCCACCACCGCGGCGTGCAGCTGCGCGGTGTCTCGCTGCGGCGCGGTGCAGCCCTCCAGGTAGCTGACGTAGCTGCCCTTGTCGGCGATGATCAGCGTCCGCTCGAACTGGCCGGTGTTTTCGGCGTTGATGCGGAAATACGTCGACAGCTCCATCGGGCAGCGCACGCCCGGCGGGATGTAGACGAAGGACCCGTCCGAGAACACGGCGCTGTTCAGCGTCGCGTAGAAGTTGTCCTGCACCGGCACGACCGAGCCGAGGTACTTCTTGACCAGTTCGGGATGCTCGCGGATCGCCTCGGAGATCGAGCAGAAGATCACGCCGGCCTGCTTCAACTCCTTCTGGAAAGTAGTGCCGACGCTGACGCTGTCGAACACGGCATCGACGGCCACGCGGCGCTCTTCGCCGCCACCGACGCGCGCCTCGGCAGCCGCGTCACCGGCACCCTCGACGCCCGCGAGGATCATCTGCTCCTTCAGCGGGATCCCCAGCTTCTCGTAGGTTTCCAGCAGCTTCGGATCGACCTCGTCGAGGCTCTTGGGCTTCTCGGTCATCGACTTCGGCCGGGCGTAGTAATACTGCTCCTGGAAGTCGATCGTCGGATACTCGACCATCGCCCAGTCCGGCTCTTTCATCTGGCGCCAGCGCGCATAGGCGCCCAGACGCCACTCGGTCATCCACTCGGGCTCGCCGTTCTTGTCCGAGATCAGGCGGACGATGTCCTCGGTCAGCCCCTTCGGGGCATACTCCATCTCGATGTCGGTGTTCCAGCCGTGCTTGTAGGTGCCGACCGACTTCACCGCATCCACGGTTTCCTGATCGACGCCTTCCTTGACGGTGACCTCATCATAAGCAGTCATGCGCGTTCCCTCCTGATCACGCGGCCCGCGCGCGGTGCCGTGCGTATGTCTTCAGCCACGCCTCGGAAAAGCGCAGCACGTCGTCTTCTGTCGTCGCGGGCCCGATGCTGACCCGAATGGCCGAGCCCGCGACATCCGCGTCGTATCCCATCGCCCGCAGCACGCGGCTTTCGCGAACCTTGCCGGACGAGCACGCGCTGCCTGCACTGACCGCAAAGCCCGCAAGGTCCATCTGCATGACCTGCGTCTCGCCCTTCCAGCCGGGCGTGGCGAAACAAGCCGTGTTGGGCAGGCGGGCGGCGTCTTTCCCGATAAAAATAGTCGTTTCGGCGCCCGCCTCAACCGCTTTCTCTAGAATATTTCTAATCTCGGCGACACGGTCCCAGACACCGGCGTCCAGATCGCGCGCCGCCGCCTCGGCCGCGGCGCCGAACCCGGCGATGCCGATCAGGTTTTCGGTGCCCGAGCGGCGGCCCATCTCCTGCCCGCCGCCCTTGATCTGCGCCGCCAGATCCGTGCCGCGCTTCATCACCAGCGCGCCGACGCCTTTCGGCCCACCCAGCTTGTGCGCCGAGATCAGAGCCATACGCGCGCCGGTCCAGTTGAAGGCGAAGGGCAGCTTGCCGAAGACCTGCGTCGCGTCGACGACCCCCAGGCCCTGCGGCAGGTCCTGCACCACGCCGGTCTCGGAATTCGCGGCCTGCAGGACGCTGCGCGCGGGATCGTCCACCGTCACGTACCCCGCGCCATCGACCGCCAGCGCCGGGTCGATCCACGCCGCCACCGCATCATGCTCGATATCCGCGCCGACCAGCCCCTGCCCGGCGCATGCCAGCGCCGCCGCCTCGGTCGCGCCCGACGTGAAGACGATGTCCGCGCCGTCCGCGCCGAAGGCCGTAGCCACCTGCGTCCGCGCGCGTTCCAGCAGCGCCTTGGCAGCGCGCCCCTCGCCGTGCACGCTGGACGCGTTGCCGACGACATCCATCGCCTCGATCATCGCCGCGCGCGCCTCGGAGCGCAGCGGCGCGGTGGCGTTCCAGTCCAGGTAGGTGCGGGTCATCGCGGTTCAGGCCTTCTCATCGTCGACCACGGCGAACAGCGCCGGCACCGCCGGACAGGGAGCCAGCGTGTTTTCGACGACGTCCGACAGGCGCGCCTGGTGCAGGAAGACGTAGACCTGCGCCGACAGGCTCTGCCACAGCCGGTTGGTCAGCGATTGCGCACGCGATCCCGACAACCCGCCCGAGGCGCCGGCACCCTTGTGCATGGCGTCCACCGTCTCGTCGACCGCGGACAGCACGTCGACAACGCGGATCTCGGTCGAGGGTTTGCCCAGCCGATAGCCGCCGCCGGGCCCGCGCACCGATTCGACGAGGCCCGCACGCCGCAGCTTCACGAACAGCTGTTCGAGATACGGCAGCGACAGGTCCTGCCGCTGCGCGATGTCGGACAGCGTGACAAGCCGGCCGCCCGGCTGGATCGCGATGTCGACCAGCGCGACCATCGCGTAGCGTCCCTTCGTGCTCAGCTTCACGCGTCACCTTCCATCGGCCCGTCGTCCGGCCCGTTCCTGCAGCCCGTCCCCCGAGCCTTCAAACCCGCCGCGGCATGTGGCCGGTTTTTCGCGGCGCGTCCAGCGCAACCCTCGCGCAACGGCACCCGGTCCGGGGGCCACACCCCGGCGCGCGACGATTGACGCCGCGGGGCCAGTTGCCTATTTGCCTCCTGTCCGGGTGCGGCGCGCGCGCCCAGTCGTTTAGAACTTTTCTAAGCTGAAGCGGTAGTCCCGTCAACCACGACCGGCGCCCAAGAAGGAGCCCCGAACGCCCCATGCCCGAGGTCATTTTCCCAGGACCCGAAGGCCGCCTCGAAGGCCGCTATCACCCGCAGAAGGACCGCGACGCCCCCATCGCCATCGTGCTGCACCCGCATCCGCAGTTCGGCGGAACGATGAACAACAAGGTCGTCTACAACCTGCATTACGCCTTCCACCGGATGGGCTTCACCGTCCTGCGCTTCAACTTCCGCGGCGTTGGCCGCAGCCAAGGCGAATACGACCAGGGCGTGGGCGAGCTGTCCGACGCGGCCTCGGCGCTCGACTACCTGCAGTCGATGAACCAGAACTCGAAGCATTGCTGGGTCGCGGGCTTCAGCTTCGGCGCCTGGATCGGCATGCAGCTTCTGATGCGCCGGCCCGAGATCACGGGCTTCGTTTCGGTCTCGCCGCCGGCCAACATGTACGACTTTTCGTTCCTCGCGCCCTGCCCGTCCTCGGGGCTGGTGATCAACGGCTCGGCCGACCGTGTGGCGCCGCCGCAGGACACCCGCACGCTGGTGTCCAAGCTGCACGAGCAGAAGGGCATCACCGTCACCCACGAAGAGATCGAAGGCTCGGGGCACTTCTTCGAAGAGCCGTACATGCAGCCGATGATCGACACCGTGTCTGGCTACGTGAAACGGCGCCTGACCGAAACGTCGCGCTGATCGCATGTCGGACAAGGTCCTGACCGAACTCGCCGACGCGCTGGCCGCCGACACGATCAAGGCGATGGATACGCTGGGCGATGACAGGCTTTACGAGGAGGTGGCCAAGGTGCTCGGCGCCTCCTCGCAGACCTCGGAAGAGGCGTTCATGACCGCGATCCGCATCCGCCTGGCCGAGCGGCGGGCGCGGACCTTCCTTGAGGATCACGTCAAGGCCGCGCTCGACGCACGGGTGCAGGGCGCGGCGGCACCGACCGCGCGCGCTTCGGGATCGGACGCGGATCTCTAGACGCCCGTCAGTGCAGGTCGCTCAGGCGGCCTCGGCCTTTTGCTGCAGGTCGCGCAGGACGACGCCGTAGCCGCCGTTCTCCATGAAGGCGATCTCGGCCGGCGAACTGGTCCTGCCCAGCGCCTCGTTGCGGTAGGGAAAGCGGCCGAAGCGGCGGATGATCTCGCGGTGCGCGCGGGCGTGCAGCAGGTTGTCCTCGCCACCCGGCAGGCGCTCTTTCATCAGCCGGACGCAGCGGTCCTGGTCGCACAGGTTCTCGGCGTGCATCAGCGGCAGGTAGAAGAATTGGCGCGCCGGCTCGTCGATGCGCAGGTCCCAGCCGCGGTGGATCGCCTGCTTGGCGGCCGCCAAACTGATCCGGTCGGACTGGAACGCGTCGGCACTGCCGCGGAACATGTTGCGCGGAAACTGGTCGAGGAGGATGACGTAGGCCAACGCGCCGTTGGGATAGGTCAGCCACAGCCCGAAGCGACCTTCCATGGCGGCCTCGTACGCGTCGCCGAAGCGGTCGCGGATCGTCGCGTCCAGCGCGTCGTCCTGCTTGTACCAGCCCTCGGGGCCGACTTCGTCGATCCAGAATGCGAGTATGTCCTGCGGTGTCGTCATCGTGTCGCTCCCTTCGACGAACGGTCCCTTGCCCTTACGGTAGCCTAGAACTGCCCCGCCGCACGCGGCCAATCACGAACTGTGTCAGCAGATGACGGTTCCGCGACCGGTTGCGCCTCTTCGGTGGGCGCTTCGTCCGTGCCGGCGTCGTTCGCGGCGTCCTGCGCGTATTCCTGCGCCGTCTCCAGCGTGTAGGCCGTCAGGGCGGGGCTGAGCGGGGCATAGGCGGCCGTCTCGTCCGGCGCCGCACGGCGTGTCATCCGCCACGCGGCGTAGCCCGAGAGCGCGCACAGCAGCGTCGCGATCAGCATGAAGAAGCCTTCGGGGCCGACCGACTGCATCGACCATCCGATCACCAGCGGCCCGGCGACGGCGCCCACGCCGTTGATGAAGTACAGCCCCGCCGAGGCGGATGCCATGTCCTCGGCCTCGAGGAAGTCGTTGGTATAGGCGATCAGCAGCGAATAGAGCGGGTTCGACGCGCCACCGATCACGAACGCCACGCCCAGCAGCACGTCGTAGACCTGGCCGAACAGCACGCCTACCGTCGCCGCCGTGGCGCCCATCACCGCGATCCCCAGGATCAGCGCCCGGCGGTCCATCCGGTCCGACAGCCAGCCGAAAGGGTACTGCAGCACCAGCGCACCGACGTAGAACGACGCTATGAAGGCCGAGATCTGCGGCAGGCTCAGCCCGACCGCCTTGCCGTAGACCGCCGCCATGCCGAACTGCGCGGCGAAGACGCCGCCCAGCAGGAAGATGCCCACGCAGCCCAACGGCGAGGCGCGGTAGACCTGCACCAGCGTCATCGGCTTCGACGTCTCGAACGCCGGCGTGGGCTGGATCGACAGAAGGATCGGCGCGAAGCTGAGCGAGACCAGCATCGACGGGATCACGAACAGCAGGAATCCGGTCGGGTCAGGCACGACCAGCAGGCCCTGCGCCGTGATGATGCCCACGGTCTGCACGATCATGTAGGCCGACAGCGTCTGGCCCCGCGTCTCGTTCGTGGCGGCGTTGTTAAGCCAGCTTTCCGCCGTCACGTAGACGCCGCAGAAGCAGAATCCCAGCACGACGCGGCTGACGGCCCAGACGATCGGGTCTGTCACGGCCGGGAACACCAGCAGCACCGCCGAGGTGAGCGAGCCGAGGAACGCGAACACCCGCACGTGCCCGACGCGCCGGATCAGCACCGGCACGGTGCGCGACGCGATCAGGAAGCCCGCGAAATAGCCAGACATGATGACCGACATCGCCAGCGGCGAGAATCCCGCGTCGGGCCCGCGCACGCCCAGCAACGAGCCCTGCAGCCCGTTGCCGAGCAGCAGCAGGAAAACGCCAAGCAGCAGCGCCCATGAATTCTTCAGCACATCGACCATGGCCGCTCCGATCCGTAGGGCCTCGGCCTAGACCCGCGACTGGCGCATGGTCTGGTTCGGAAACGACATCGTCGGGTCGGTCCCGGTACAATTCCGTCGCGTCGGCGGGAAAGCGTCCTCAGGCGCCTCGATCGGGGATCAGCAGCGACGCGTCTCCGTACGAGAAGAAGCGATAGCGATCCTGCACCGCGTGCTCGTAGACACGCATCATCCGCTCCCGTCCCATGAGGGCCGAGACCAGCATCATCAGGGTCGAGCGCGGCAGGTGGAAGTTGGTCATCAGTGCGTCGGTCACCTGAAAGGTGAAGCCGGGATAGATGAAGATGTCGGTCACGCCCCGGAACGGCGCGATGGCGCCGCCGCGCGCGGCGGTCTCGATCAGCCGCAGCGCCGTGGTACCGACGGGGATGACCCGGCCGCCGGCGGCCTTGGTCGCGGCAATCTCGGCGGCGGCCTGCTCGGTGATCTCGCCCCATTCGCCGTGCATCTTGTGCGTGGTCACGTCGTCGACCTTGACCGGCAGGAAGGTGCCCGCGCCCACGTGCAGCGTGACGTGCGTGAACTCGACGCCCCGCGCGCGCAGCGCCGCCAGCAGCGGTTCGTCGAAATGCAGTGAGGCCGTGGGCGCGGCCACCGCGCCCTTGTGGCGCGCCCAGACGGTCTGGTAATCCTCGCGGTCGCGCGCGTCGGCCTTGCGCTTCGCCTCGATATAGGGGGGCAGTGGCATGGCGCCGGCCGCGTTCAAAGCGGCGTCGAAGTCGTCTCCGCCGAGGTTGAAACGCAGTCGCGCCTGGCCGTCCTCCTTGGCCTCGCAGGTCGCGCTCAGCGCGTCCGAGAACACCACCGTCTCGCCCTCGCGCAGCTTGCGCAGGGGCTTGACCAGCGCCGCCCAGGTGCCGTCGGCGGCGGGTTCCAGCAGCGTGACCTCGATCCTTGCCGTGCCCTCTCCGTCGGCGCCGGGGCGGGTGCGCGTGCCGCTGAGGCGTGCCGGGATCACGCGGGTGTCGTTCAGCACCAGCCGGTCGCCCGGACGCAGCCAGTCCGGCAGGTCGCGCACCACCGCGTCGGTGATCGCGTCGCCCTGGGCGATCAGCATCCGCGCGGACGATCGCGGGCTGGCCGGGCGCGTCGCGATCAGGTCGTCGGGCAGGTCGAAGTCGAAGTCGGACAGTCTCATGCAGGTCTTTCGCAGGCGGTGCGCCGTCAGCGCGTCAGGGTCGGCGGAGGCCGGCGGAAAATGTCACGGAACATGCCGGGGGTGAAGACCGAAAGCGGGTTGACCGAGACCTGCGGCGCGTCGCGGGTGCCGCGCAGGTTGAAGTTGAAGCCGATCAGCCCCTCGCCCTTGCGCGCGATCAGGCGGCCGATGGCGTTGAGGACGTAGACCGGCGACAGCACGCCCTGCAGGTCCATCCGGCCGTCGGCCAGCCCGTAGTACCCGTCCATCGAGATGCCCATCGACGGCCCGACCGCGCTGCCGCGCGACAGGATCACCCGGTCGGGCGTCAGGCGGAACCGCGCCTCGACCTCGGAAAAGAAGATGCCCGGCCCGTTCAGCTGGTCGATCAGCCCCACGACGCTGACCGCATCCAGAAGCGCCGCGGCGGCCGGCGTGTCCTGCAGCCGCGCGCCCTGGATCGTCAGCAGCCCGTCATACTGCCCCTGCGCGCCCGCGACCGGGGCAAGGTCCAAGCGGAAGGTGCCGTCCTGCACGTTCGACAGCAGGCCCGCGGCGTCGAGGATGTCGCCCGCGTCCTCGCCCGCCAGGCGCAGCGCGACGCCGCCGTTCTGGGGCAGCAACTCGCCCTGCACGGGCTCTTCGCCACCGACGCGCGCGGTGAAGCCGCCGCGCAGGCCTCCGCCGGCGACGCCCTCGGCCCGGCCGGTGAAGCCGTCGAGCGTGATCGTATCCGTCACGCGCACCGTATCCAGCGCGACGTCGAAGCGCCCCGGTGCCCCGCCGGCCCCTCCGCCGCCGCCCGCGCCCTGGCCGAAGGGCGCCCGGCGAAGGTCCAGCATGCCGCCGCGCAGTGTCACGTCCATCGCGCCGCCGCGCATCACCACGCTCGCGGCCGCGTCCAGCCAGCCGCCGACGGCCAGCCGCGACAGCGACAGCGTCTCCAGCCCGCCGCCCTGCGCCAGGGTCAGCGTGCCCTCGGCGGTCAGGCCCGGCCCGCGGAGCGACAGCGAGTCGATCTGCGGGCTCGTCCCGGCCGTGCCCGAGATCGTGAAGCGCCCCGTGGCCCCCGGCGACAGCGACCAGCCCAATTGCGGAAGGTCCAGCGCCAGCCCGGCCAGGTCGGTGTCCAGCGTGAAGGCCGGCGGCGCGTTTTCGCGCAGCGCGACCGTCAGGCTGCCCTCTCCCGCTCCGCTCAGCAGCCCGGGCGGCAGCGCGATGCCGAAAGCGTCCAGGGCCGCGGGCGACAGGCTGACGTCGGCGGTGATCTCGGCCCCGCTGTCGTCCATCGGCAGGCGCCAGCGCGCGTCGGCCGCGACGCCGCTCAGCGTCACCGGCCCCTCGACCGCGATCGCCGTGTCGTCCACCGCGATCGACAGCGCCTGCGCCGCCAGCGTCCGCCCCTCGATCAACGAGTCGCTTTCGACGTCGCGCAGCGTTCCGGCCAGCTCCAGGTTCACGTCGGCGCGCCTGACGCCGCGCCGCATCGGGATCGTGATCGTTCCCGCAACCTCGGCCGATCCCCGCGCCATCTGGGGCGTCCGGCCAGCCTTCTCGAGAATCCGCCACTCGGGATTGTCGAGGTAGGACAGCGCCGCCTCGGCGCTGCCGGCCGCGGCCAGTTCGACGATCGCCGGGCCGCCGCGTTCACCCAGATCGGGGATCACGAAGCGCGAGCCCGCCACGTCGATCGGCCCGCCGCCGGCGTCGATAGTGCCCTCGTCCAACCTCAATGCAAGGCGCGGGCCGTCGATCGTAAGGCGCCCCGCCGCCGCGGTGACCGGCGGCAGCGCGCGGTTGTAGGCCACGTCGGCGTCGGCGAAGCGCATGTCGAAAAAGGTCCGCGGGCCGCCGCCGGGCGCCGCACGGATCGCGAAATTCGCGTCGCGCAGCCGGGCCGAGCGGACATGCTCGGCGACCCAGGACCGCGCGCGAGGCTCGAGCCCGCGGGGCCACAGCGACATCACCTGCGCCGCCCCGGTGCGCACCACCTGCGCGTCGAGCGCGAGGTCCCAGCCCTCGGGGCGGGCGACCAGCGTGCCGGAGGCGCGCAGCGGAAAGGCCGGGTCGGTCACGCGCAGGCTGCCCAGCGTGACCCGGAACGGGTCGAGCGACAGCTGGAACGCCGCCTGCGCGCCGTCGATCGTCACCGACCGGTCCAGCAGCGCCCCGCCCGCGCTGGCGATCCGCGACAGCCGCATCTGCGCCCAGAGCCCGCCGGGCAGTCCGCCCTCGGTCGCGTCCAGCTGCGCCTGCCCCTCGGCCAGCACCTCGCCCAGCGGCGATTGCACCGCGATCTCGTCGAAGCGCAGCAGGCGCTCGGCCGGCAGGTAGCTGAAATAGGTGCGCGCGCCATCGAATGGGATCGGCCGCGTGGCCGGGTTCGGGGCCAATGCGCCGGCACCGATCTGCAGCGTGGCATCCATCCGCCGCAGGGTGCCGTCGCCCTGCACGCCCGAGCGTAGCGCGCCCGAGATCGGCGCGTCCAGCGCCTCGAGCCAGGCCAGCGCGGGCGATTGCGTGGCGATGTCGCGCGCCGGCAGGTTCTCGAGCAGGACGCCGAAGTTCAGCGTGTCGCTGCCGATCGCGCTTTCGGCGGTCAGTTCCACCGTCGAGACCCCGTCGCCTCCGCCCAGCAGCGCGAGGTCGGCGAAGAGGTCGAGCCGGCCGTTCGCGCGCGCGATCCGCAGCCGCCCGCCGTCCAGCGTCCAACCGCGGCCCACGCGGCGGTCTTCGTAGCGCACCGTCAGGCCCTCGGCCTCGATCCGGTCGAGGCGGGCCAGGTGCGGGCCGGCCAGCGCCCGGTCGACCGCGCCGATGATATCCGTAAGCGACGGGATCGGCCCGCCGCCGAAGGCCGAGCCCAGCGCGAGGCCCAGCCGACCGTCGGGCTGGCGCACCAGCGTGACGAAGGCGCCGTTCACCTCGACATCGTCCAGCGCCACCTGCCCGCGCACCAGCGCCGCGGGCGCCAGGCCAAGGCCGACCTCGGACAGATCGGCCACCGTCACGCCGCCTTCGGTCACCAGGCGCACGCCGCGCAGGCCGACGCGCGTGCGACCCGGGAACCCGACCTGCAGGCGCATCTGGTCGAAGGTCGCGTCGAGGCCGGGCAGCGCGTCGTTCAACCGGCTCTCGATCCGGTCGCGGACCCAGTCGGGCGCAGACACGCCGCGGGTCAGGACGACCATGACCAGCGCGGTCGCCAGCACCAGCAGGCCGAGCCCGGCCAGCGCGGCGACCCCGGCGCGGCGCGCGCGCCGTGCCCGTGGTGTCCGTTCCGCGTTCATGCCGTGTGGAAGTCGCGCCCCATCGCGTTATCCTATGCGCTGCGCGCGGGGGGCACCAGCGCCCCGGCGCGCGCGCTGCGCGGGCCCTTGCCGATGGCGGCGCGGGCCTTCATCGAACAGGAGACAGGAATGAGCGACATGGCACCCGATTTCACGCTGCCCGGCAAAGCCGGACCCGCCGACGGGGGCGAGGACATCAGCGTCACGCTGTCGGATCTGCGGGGCAAGGCGGTGGTGCTGTTCTTCTACCCGCGCGACGACACGTCGGGCTGCACCAAGGAGAACGAGGCGTTCTCGGCCATGCGCGACGATTTCGCCGCGGCGGGCGCGGTGGTCTACGGCATTTCGAAGGACAGCCTGGCGAGCCATGCGAAGTTCATGGCCAAGAAGGACCTGACGGTGCCGCTGCTCTCGGACGAGGCCTCGGACGTCTGCGAGAAGTTCGGGGTGTGGAAGGAGAAGTCGATGTACGGCAAGACCTATCTGGGCATCGAGCGATCGACCTTCCTGATCGACACCGAGGGACGGATCGCGCGGGAATGGCGCAAGGTGAAGGTGCCGGGCCACGCCGAAGAGGTGCTCG
>NZ_JBELMH010000010.1:46474-57714 GCF_042096055.1 Citreimonas sp.
CTAAATTTATTGCGAATTAATCATCTTCTGGCTACGCCCTTCGCAAGGCCCGGGTTCGGGGGAGCCACAGGCCGGGATTGGGACAGGATAAGGGACGCTGAGGTGAGAACACGTCTGGCGATCAGAACACACGCGCTTTTGGCGCGCTATTTCCCCGAAAGACGGCTGTTCCTGCGCAGCGACTCCGAGACACGGTTCATCCGACTGAGGTCGGGCACCCAGCTGGCCGCACTGGCCGGCACCACCGCCTTCGTCGGCTGGACGGCCGTCGCGACGGCGATCCTGCTGATGGACAGCATCGGCGCCGGCAGCATCCGTGACCAGGCCGCGCGCGAGCAGACCACCTACGAACAACGCCTCAACGCCCTGTCCGACGAACGCGACGCCCGCGCCGCCGAGGCGAACGCCGCGCAGGACCGCTTCAACACCGCGCTGAAGCAGATCTCGGCGATGCAGAGCGAACTGCTGGATTCCGAAGCCCGCCGGATGGAGCTGGAGACCGGGATAGAGGTGATCCAGGCCACGCTACGCGACGCCGTCACCGCCCGCGAATCCCTCGGCCACCGCCTGGCCGCGCTCGAAGCCGAGATCGAGACCGGCGAGGTCGCGCTGGCCCAGTCGGGCGCGTCGACCGAGACCGGCACTCTGGACATCCTGGTCGAGGCGCTGTCGAAGACCGCCGAGGAGCGCGACCAGATCGTCGTCGACGCGCAGGCCGCGCTGGTCCGCGCCGCCGAGATGGAAGCCGCCATCGAGCAGATGGAGGAAGAGAACGACCGCATCTTCAGCCAGCTCGAAGAGGCGATGACCGTGTCCGTGAAGCCGCTCGACAAGATGTTCGAGCAGGCCGGCATGGACCCCGACCGCATCATCAACCAGGTGCGCCAGAGCTATTCCGGCCAGGGCGGCCCGCTGACGCCGCTCAGCCTGTCGACCCGCGGCGCGCTGTCGGACGACACCGCGCGCGCCAACCGGCTGCTGGGCCAGATGGACCGGCTGAACCTCTACCGCATCGCCGCCGAGAAGGCGCCCTTCGCGGCCCCCACCACCACCGCCGTGCGCTTCACCAGCGGCTTCGGCCGGCGCTGGGGCCGGATGCACAACGGCGCGGATTTCGCCGGGCCCCACGGCACGCCGATCCACGCCACAGCCGACGGCGTGGTGACCTTCGCGGGCTGGCAGTCGGGCTATGGCCGCCTGGTCAAGATCCAGCACGAGTTCGGCATCGAGACGCGCTATGCCCACAATTCCAAACTGCACGTGAACGTGGGCGATAGGGTCTCGCGCGGCGAGCGGATTGCTGATATGGGGAATACCGGACGGTCCACCGGTACCCACCTGCACTACGAGGTCCGCGTCGGTGGCGAGCCCGTCAATCCCATGATCTACATCAAGGCTGCGAACGATGTTTTCTAAGAGCAAGATCAACGAGCCCGGCCCGCGGTCCGACGACGCCGCCAAGCCGGCCGCGCCGGCATCGCCCAGCCCGGCGGCGCAGGACTACAAGCCCGCCGCGCCCAAGGCGAAACCCCCGGCGTCGGTGCTGTCGAGCGATCTGCACATCACGGGCAACATCAAGACGACCGGCGACATCCAGGTCGAGGGCACGATCGAGGGCGACATCCGCGCCCACCTTCTGACCATCGGCGAGTCGGCCACGATCAAGGGCGAGGTCATCGCCGACGACGTGGTGGTGAACGGCCGGATCGTCGGCCGCGTGCGCGGCCTCAAGGTCCGCCTGACCGCCACCGCGCGGGTCGAGGGCGACATCATCCACAAGACCATCGCGATCGAGAGCGGCGCCCATTTCGAGGGTTCGGTCCAGCGCCAGGACGATCCGCTGAACGGCAACAAGGCGCGTCCGCAGCAGGCCGGCGGCCAGCCGGCGGCCGCCCCGGCGGCCACGCCGCAGCAGGCCGCGGCGCAGAAGCCCGCGCAGCGCACCGAGACCGCCGGCAACAACGGCTGAGTTTCGCTTCAGACAGATTTCAGGGGCGCCACGGGTTTCCGCGGCGCCCTTTTTCGTGGGCGGCACGGTTCGCGCGCGGCGCGGCCCCGGTCATTCCTGCAGTTCGGCATCCCAGTAGAGGAAGTCCATCCAGCTTTCGTGCAGGTGGTTTGGCGGGAACTTGCGGCCGAGGTTCAGCAGCTCCTGCGCGCCGGGGCGGCGCGGCGGCTTGCGCAGGGACATGCCCGCGCGCGTCAGGCTCTTCGAGCCCTTGCGCAGGTTGCACGGCGCGCA
This sequence comes from Citreimonas sp., assembly GCF_042096055.1. NCBI lineage: Bacteria > Pseudomonadati > Pseudomonadota > Alphaproteobacteria > Rhodobacterales > Roseobacteraceae > Citreimonas > Citreimonas sp. Next base: position 48,717 of record NZ_JBELMH010000010.1, read on the forward strand.
GGCGGCGACGACGTTCTCCCAGCTGGTGCGGCCGCCGCTGGCGCGCGGCACCACGTGGTCGAAGGTCAGCTCGCCCCGGTCGCCGCAATACTGGCAGAGGAATTCGTCCCTCAGAAAAAGATTGAAGCGCGTGAAGGCCACGCGCTTCCTGGGTTGGACGTAGTCTTTCAGCACGACGACGCTGGGTATTCGCAGCGTCATGGTGGGGCTTCGGACCACCTCGTCGTACTCGGCGACGATGTCGACGCGGTCGAGGAAGGCGGCCTTGATCGCGTCCTGCCACGGCCACAGCGACAGCGGGTAGTAGGACAGCGGCCGATAATCGGCGTTGAGCACGAGTGCCGGGTGGTGCCTCAGCGCCCCGGCGGACCGGGTGAAGGTGGTTCTGAAATCGCGCTCCATGCCGGGACTCGGCCTCCGCCCTGTCTGCTTTGTTCAAGCACCAGAGCGGGACACCCCGCCCCAGCTAGGATCACTATATCTCGCGCATGGAACCTGGCAAGCCCCGCTAGATAGAGTGTCCGTGGCCGGGATACCCACTGCCTGTGACATGGGCATGACGGGCGCGGCGCATCCGGGCGCCGGGAAGGGCCCGCGGCTCAGAAACCGCACTTGTCGCGCAGGAAGGCCAGCGCGACCGACAGGCCGTCCGGCGCGATGCCGTGGGCGGTGCCCTTCATGACGTGGGCGTAGACCTCTTTCCAGCCGGCCTTCTGCAGCGCCTCGGCGGCCTCGGGCAGCGATTGCGGCGGGACGACGTCGTCCTCGTCGCCGTGCACCAGCAGCACGGGCGGACGGCTGACCACCTCGTCGGTCAGCAGTTCCGGCGCCAGAAGCCGGCCCGAGAACCCGACGATGCCGGCGAGATTGTCCTCGCGGCGGGGGGCGACGTGAAGGGCCATCATGGTGCCTTGGGAGAACCCCACCAGCGCCACCTGTTCGGGCATCAGGTCCTCGTCGACCATCAGCGCGTCGAGGAAGGCGTCGAGGTCGGCGACCGCGCGGGCCATGCCGGCCATCGCCTCCTCTTCCGAGGAGCCGTCGATCCACGGGATCGGGAACCACTGGAAGCCCATGGGAGAGCCGGCGCAGGTCTCGGGCGCGTCGGGGGCCACGAACAGCGTGTCGGGCAGGTGTTCGGCCAGCGGGTCGGCGAGGCCCAGCAGGTCGGCGCCGTTGGCGCCGTAGCCGTGCAGGAACACGACGCAGGATCGCGTCTCGCCCGAGGCGGGCTCCTTCCGGCCGGTTTGCAGAACGCGGGTCACGCGATGCCCTCCCTTTGCTTGGCCACGTGGTAGTAGGCCCAGAGCGCGCGCGCCGCAACCGCCCGCCAGGGGCGCCAGGGCTCTGCCATCTCGCGGAAAGCGCGTTCCTTCGGGCGCTCGTCGAGGTCGAAGAGCAGCCGTGCGCTTTCCTGCAGCGCCAGGTCGCCCGGCGCGAACACGTCGGCGCGGCCCAGGCTGAACATCGCGTAGATCTCGGCCGTCCAGACGCCGATGCCCTTCACCGCCGTCAGCGTGGCGACCACGTCCTCGGTCGGCGCATGGCGCAGCGCGTCGAAGTCGATGCCGGCGCCCGCCAGCGCCTGCGCGTAGGTCGCCTTCTGGCGCGACAGACCCAGCGCGCGCAGGCCCTCGATGTCCGTCGACAGGATCGCCTCGGGCGTGGTCATGCCGGCGGCTTCCAGCCGGCCCCAGATCGCGCGGGCCGAGGCGACCGAGACCTGCTGCGAGACGATCGCCTGCAGCAGCTGGTCGAACCCGTCGGGCCGGCGGCGCAGCGGGATCGTGCCGGTCAGGTCGAGCGCGCGGGCAAAGCGCGGCTCGGCCCGCGCGAGCCATTCGCAGCCCTCGGCGATGCAGGCATCGGTCTGGATCAGGCGTTCCGTCAGCGAAGGATTGGCCGTCGCGAGCGGCTGGTCGATCATGGGCGGTCGGGTCATGGCGCACCTCCGGGTTGTAGCCAACCTAGTGGCGATGGGCGCCCGGCGAAACCGCCCGTGTCCCCGCGCCGCCGATCCGGCCCGCGAAACCGCGCCGCTTTGCCCCTTGCCCTGCCCCGCGACGCCGCCTAGCAAATGGGCATGAGCACAGTCCTTCCCCGCGCGCAGCGCAACGTCATCGTCCTTGTGGCGGCGCAGGCCCTTCTGGGCGCGCAGATGCCGATGATCTTCACCATCGGCGGGCTGGCCGGCCAGTCGCTGGCCAGCAACGTGTGCTTCGCGACGCTGCCGATCTCGCTGATCGTGCTGGGCTCGATGCTGTCGGCGACGCCGCTGTCGTGGTTCATGCAGCGCTTCGGCCGGCGGGCGGGCTTCTTCGTGGGCGCCTTGGGCGGCGCGCTGGGGGGCGCCGTGGGCGCGGTGGGGCTGTACCTGGCGTCGTTCCCGATCTTCCTGCTGGGCAGCTTCATGACCGGCATCTACATGAGCGCGCAGGGCTTCTACCGCTTCGCCGCCGCCGACACCGCGGACGAGTCGTTCCGGCCGAAGGCGATCTCCTACGTGCTGGCGGGCGGGCTGGCCTCGGCCATCATCGGCCCGCAGCTGGTCAAACTGACGGCGGATGCCTACGTGATCCCGTTCCTCGGGACCTACGCGGCGGTGATCGGCGTGAACCTGGTGGGCGCGCTGCTGTTCATCTTCCTCGACATCCCCAAGCCGCCGGTGCCGGCGCATGACGCGCCCACGGGGCGGTCGCGGCGCGAGCTGCTGGCGACGCCGCGCATCGCGGTGGCGGTGATCTGCGCGATGGTGTCCTACGCGCTGATGAACCTGGTGATGACTTCGACCCCGCTGGCGGTGGTCGGCTGCGGCTACCAGACCGGCGACGCGGCCGACGTGGTCACCGCGCACGTGCTGGCGATGTTCGCGCCGTCGTTCTTCACCGGGCACCTGATCGCGCGCTTCGGGGTCGAGCGGATCGTGGGCCTCGGCATGCTGATCCTGGCGGGCGCCGGGGTGGTGGCGCTGTCGGGCGTGGCACTCGAGAACTTCTTCGTGGCGCTGGTGCTGCTGGGGCTGGGCTGGAACTTCGGCTTCATCGGCGCGACCACGATGCTGGCGGGCGCCCATGCCCCGCACGAACGCGGCCGCATGCAGGGGCTGAACGACCTGATCGTCTTCGGCGGCGTGACGGTGGCGTCACTGGCCTCAGGCGGGCTGATGAACTGCTCGGGCGGGTCGGCGGAGCAGGGCTGGGTGGCGGTGAACCTGGCGATGCTGCCGCTGCTGGCGCTGGCGGGCGGATCGCTGATCTGGCTGGCGCTGCGCCCGCGCGAGGAACGCACAGCCTGAGGCTTCCCTAGAACCGGCCGGTCGCGGCCACCCAGGCGAGGCGCACGCGCACGCGGACCTCGGACGGGCGCAGGGTGCCCTCGGCCACGTGCGCGGGGTTGTCGATCGCGCGTTTCAGCACCGGGCCGGCCAGCCAGCCGGCGGTCAGCGCCGGCCGGGCAAGACGCGGCACGGCATGACGCGCGGCACGCGCCTCGTCGAGCCACGACAGGCCGCGCCGGGCCAGCGCCACGATGCCCTCGGGTCGGCCGTCGACCAGCGGGATGCGGTTCCTGGCCTGCAGGTCGGGCACCGCGCGCAGGTAAGCGGCCAGGCCTGCCGCGCGCCCCAGCGCCTGCGCCGCGCGGCCGTCGGTGTCGCCCAGGGCGTGGGCCGCGACGCGCAGCAGCGTGCCGCCCGTGGCGTCAAGATAGGCGTCGAGCGCCGCGTCGTCCTCATGCGCCTGCGGGCTGATGTCCCAGCGCCGCGCCTCGATCAGCGCGTCGAGCCGGCGCGCGGCGTCCGCGTCGAGCACGCGCGACAGGGGTGTGGCGACCTCGTGCCGGCGCACGCCCTGCCCTTCGGCGATCTCGTCCAGCACGTCGCGCCACCATTGCAGGCGCATCTCGGCGATCATCGGCTCGGCCGTCACCCACGGCGCACGGGAGACCTCGACGTTAAAGGCGTAGAGCGGGAAGAGTACGGCGCGCACCGGCACCGGGGCGGCCATCGTGGCGGCGAACCGGTCGGGGTCGCCACGCTCGACCAGCGCGGCGCAGGCCACCAGGTCGTCGTCGGAGAACGGGTCGGGGCTGGCTGCGCGGGCGATCAGAGAGTCTCCAGCCTGGCGGGATCGAAATCCGGGCCGGGGATGAGCTCGACGCCGTCCTTGGACATGCGCACCTCGACGCCGGCGTCGACGAGCATGGCCTTCATCCGGTCCACGGTAGAAAAATCCTTGGTCTGCTTCGCGGTCTCGCGCGCATCGGCCAGTTCGGTCTGGAATTCCTCGAGCATCAGGGCGGCGGCGTCGCGTTCGACGGCGCCATCGAAGACCCATGCGCCCATCGTCGCGTTGTCCTCCAGAAGACCGAGCATCCGGGCCGAGGCCGCGAAGTCGTTCACGGTCACGGCGGCAACGTCATCAGCCTGAGTGTTCTTCAGGGACCGCGCCATCCGGCGCAGTTCGGTGATCGCCTGCGGGGTGTTAAGGTCGTCGCGCAGAGCGGCCAAGACTTCGGCGGCGGGCGTGCCGGTCTGGTCGGCAGGATTGGCCAAGTCACGCCACGTGCGCAGTTCCCTTTCGGCCTCTCGGGCCTTCTCCTCGGTCCAGTCCATCGGCTTGCGGTAGTGCGTGGACAGCATGACGAAGCGGATGACCTCGCCCGGGACGCGCTGACCGCCCGGGCCGTGCCCGTCCAGCAGGTCGCGGACGGTGAAGAAGTTGCCCAGCGACTTGGACATCTTCTTGCCCTCGACCTGCAGCATCTCGTTGTGCAGCCAGACGTTGGCCATCGACGCGGTGTCGTTGGCGCAGCAGCTTTGCGCGATCTCGTTCTCGTGGTGCGGGAACATCAGGTCGTTGCCGCCGCCGTGGATGTCGAACGTGTCGCCCAGCAGCGCCTTGGCCATGGCCGAGCATTCGATGTGCCAGCCGGGCCGGCCGCGGCCCCAGGGGCTGTCCCAGCCGGGTGTCGCGTCGTCCGACGGCTTCCACAGCACGAAGTCCATCGGGTTTTCCTTGTAGGGCGCGACCTCGACGCGTGCGCCGGCGATCATGTCGTCGACCGTCCGGCCGGAAAGCTTGCCGTAGCCCTCGCGCCAGCTGTCGACGCGGAACAGCACGTGTCCCTCGGCGGCGTAGGCGTGGCCCTTGTCGATCAGCACGCCGATCATCTCGACCATCTGCGCGATGTAGGCGGTCGCGCGCGGCATGTGGTCGGGCTCGGCCACGCCGATGGCGGCCATGTCCTCGAGATACCAGCGGGTGGTCTCTTCGGTGATCTCGGCGATGGGGCGCTTCTCGGCGGCGGCGCGGGCGTTGATCTTGTCGTCGACGTCGGTGAAGTTGCGCACGTAGGTGACGTGGTCGCGCCCGTAGACGTGGCGTAGCAGCCGTGCCAGCACGTCGAAGACGATGGCCGGGCGCGCGTTGCCCAGGTGCGCGCGGTCGTAGACCGTGGGGCCGCAGACATACATCCGCACGTTCGTCGGATCGATCGGCGTGAAGGGCTCTTTCCGCCGGGTCTTCGAGTTCGTGAGCTGGATAGGGGGCGTGTTCATGCGGGCCAGTCCTTCGCGGCGGTCGCGGCGGGCTTAGCAAGTTCGCAGGGCCAAGGGAACCACCGCGCGGCGCGGAGCCGCCGCCGGACGGGCCGGCGGCGGGCGGCGTCTATTGCGACGCGCGTTCGAGCCGGCGGTAGGCGGCGACGTTCTCGTTGTGCTCGTCCAGCGTGGCCGCGAAGACGTGCCCGTCGGCGGGGTCGAGCGTGCGCGCCACGAAGTAGAGGTCGTTGGTCTCGGCCGGGTTCACCGCCGCCTCGATCGAGGCGCGGCCGGGATTGGCGATCGGCGTCGGCGGCAGCCCGTCGATGCGGTAGGTGTTGTAGGGTGTCTCGGCGTCCAGTTCCGACCGGCGCAGGCCGCGGCCCAGCACGCCCTGCCCGTTCGTCACGCCGTAGATCACCGTCGGGTCGGTCTGCAGGCGGATGCCGTCCTCGAGCCGGTTGGTGAAGACGCTGGCGACGCGGGGGCGTTCTTCGGGGACGGCGGTTTCCTTCTCGATGATCGAGGCGAGGATCAGCGCCTCTTCGGGCGTCTCGATCGGCAGGCCGTCGGCGCGGTTGGCCCAGGCCTCGGCCAGGATCGCCTCTTGCGCGGCCTGCATGCGGCCGATCAGCTCGGCGCGGTCGGCGCCCGGCGCGATCTCGTAGCTGTCGGGGGCGAGGCTGCCCTCGGCCGGGACCTCGACATCGCCGGTCATCACGTCGATCTGGCCCAGCTCCTGCACCACCTGCCAGCTGGTCACGCCCTCGGCCAGCGCGACGCGGTAGCGCGTGTCGGTCTGTTCCTTGACCTGCGCATAGGCCTCGGGCGCCTCGCCCTCGGCGGGGTCGAACTCGGCGCGTTCCTCGTAGCGGCCGGTGGCGGGGTCAAGCTCGCGCACCACGACGGTCGCATTGGCGATGCCGATGCGATAGATCACCTCGGTCCCGCAGGTCGACGCACCGCCGCGGGTGACGATATCGACGATCTCGCGCATCGACGCACCCTCGGGGACGAGGTAGCTGCCGGCCTTCAGCTGGTCGGTCTTGTCTGCATAGTCGGCGCCCAGCCGCAACAGCACCGGGTGGCTGATTGCGCCCTGCTCGCCCAGGTCCTGCGAGACGCGGCTGATGTTGGTGCCGCGCGGCACCTCAAGGCAGATCGCCTCGGCCAGCGGGCCGGGAACCGAATATTCGTTCTGCGCCCAGATCAGCGCGCCGCCGGCCAGGAAGACCGCGACCACCAGGAACGTGAGCGCGTTGGACGCGATGTGCCGCCACATGGTTTACGCCTTTCAGCCGGCCTGCCCGAAGAGCACGCTGGCATTGGTGCCGCCGAAGCCGAAGCTGTTGGAGAGCGCGTAGCGCACCTCGCGCTCGCGCTTGGCGTTCGGCGCGAGGTCGAGCTTGGTCTCGACCGCCGGATTGTCGAGGTTGATCGTCGGCGGCGCCACCTGGTCGCGGATGGCGAGGATCGAGAACACCGCCTCGATCGCGCCGGCGGCGCCCAGCAGGTGCCCGGTGGCAGACTTGGTCGACGACATCGTGGCCTTGCCGGCCGCGTCGCCCAGCATGCGTTCCACCGCCGCCAGCTCGATCGTGTCGGCCATGGTCGAGGTGCCGTGCGCGTTGATGTAGTCGATGTCGCCGGGCTGGATGCCGGCGTCGCGGATCGCGGCGCGCATGGCGCGCTCGGCGCCGTCGCCGGTCTCGGACGGGGCGGTGATGTGGTAGGCGTCGCCCGACAGGCCGTAGCCGCAGACCTCGGCGTAGATCTTCGCGCCGCGCGCCTTGGCGTGTTCGTATTCCTCGAGCACCAGAACGCCCGCGCCCTCACCCATGACGAAGCCGTCGCGGTCCGCGTCGTACGGCCGGCTGGCGGTTTCGGGCGCGTTGCCGCGCTTGGTCGACAGCGCCTTGCAGGCGTTGAAGCCGGCGATGCCGATCTCGGAGATCGCGGCCTCGGCGCCGCCGGCGATCATCACGTCGGCGTCGCCGTACTTGATCAGCCGCGCGGCGTCGCCGATGGCGTGTGCGCCGGTGGAACACGCGGTGACGACCGAGTGGTTCGGCCCCTTGAAGCCGTAGCGGATCGACACGTTGCCCGAGATCAGGTTGATCAGCGCGCCGGGGATGAAGAACGGCGAGACGCGGCGCGGGCCCTTGTCGCGGATCAGCAGAGCGGTCTCAGCGATCGAGTTCAGACCGCCGATGCCCGAGCCCAGCATCACGCCGGTGCGCTCGCGGGATTCCTCGTCCTCGGGGGTCCAGCCGGCGTCGCGCACGGCCTGTTCCGCGGCCGCGATGCCGAACAGGATGAACTCGTCGACCTTGCGCCGCTCCTTCTTGTCCATCCAGTCCTCGGGGTTGAACGTACCGTCCGACCCGTCGCCGTAGGGCACCTCGCAGGCATAGGTGGTGGCCAGATGGCTGGCGTCGAACTTGGTGATGGTGCCGGCCCCGGACTTGCCGTCCAGGATGCGGCTCCAGCTTTCCTCGACCCCGCAGGCCAGAGGAGTCACGAGCCCAAGACCGGTCACCACGACGCGCCGTTTATCCATCGCTCTGCCCTTCCCTCAACTTTGTCCGCTCGCTCTTAGCGCGACTGCCGGGGACGGGGCAAGGGCACCGGTGCGGCCGCCGCGCGGCGATCCGCCACCGGTCGCGGCGGGCTCAGGCCCAGTCGGGGCCGAGGTCCGCGCGGGCGCGGTCGATCCAGTGGTCGCGCAGCCAGTCGCAGGGTTTCGAGCGGCGGATGAGCGACCCGGTATAGCCCTCGACCGCCTGCGGCATCTTGGGCCGGCCGTGGAAACAAACCACGCGCGCGTCGGACGGCAGGCGCGGCGGGCGCAGGTAATTCATCGGGAACGGGTTGCAGTCGTACTTGAACGACACGACCCACTCGCCGGGGATGTAGGTGAAGACGCCGCGGTCCATCGCCTTGTGCGAGGTGTAGCGCTGCTCGGAGCCGCGCGCGGCCTCGACCTCGGCATACGCGTTTTCGGCGAGGCCGTCGTAGAGGAAGCCGTGCCGCGCCGGGTCGAACCGAAAGACCGAGCCGTGCCCGGTGGGCCGGCCCTTGCGCGCCTCGGTCCAGTCGTGGCGCATGGCGACCGTGCCGGGGGCGAGGTCGTGGATTTTGTCCAGCCCGCCAGTGATCACCACGTCGAGGTCGAATCCCAGCACCGGCCCCTCGAGATCGGGCACGAGGCCGGGGCGGAACAGCGAGACCTTGCGCATGGCGCCTTGCCGGTTGGCGACCGCCAGCGCGCGGGCCATCGGCTCGGCGAAAGGCTCGACCGGCAGCGGCAGGATCTCGATGTCGGGATGCAGGCCCTCGGCGTGCTCGGTCATGCACAGGAAGCGGATTGGGCGCTCCATGTTGCGCCGCACGCCGGAATAGAGCCGGTTGACGTATTCGGGGCCGAAGGCGGTGCCCCACTTGATGCACATGATGTTG
>NZ_JBELMH010000011.1:0-15880 GCF_042096055.1 Citreimonas sp.
GCAACGCCGACAAGACAGCCGCCATCGTGCTTTTCGGCTTTCCGCCCAACGCGGGTGCGGTCGGCACGGCCGCCTACCTGAGCGTCTTCGAATCCCTCTACGCCACGCTGCACGCGATGAAGGCGCGCGGCTACGACGTCGAGTTTCCCGACAGCCCCGAGGCGCTGCGCGCCGCCGTCCTGCAGGGTAACGCCGCGCGCTACGGGCAAGAGGCCAACGTCGCGGACCATGTGCCGGCCGACGAGATCGTCGCGCGCACCCCGCACCTGGCAGAGATCGAGGGAAGCTGGGGCCCGGCGCCGGGCAAGGTGCAGTCCGACGGGCGAGGGGTCTTCGTGCTGGGGCGGCACTTCGGCCGCGTCTTCGTCGGCGTGCAGCCGAGCTTCGGCTACGAGGGCGACCCGATGCGGCTGCTCTTCGAGAAGGGCTTCGCGCCGACGCACGCCTTCGTCCAGTTCTACCGCTACCTGCGCGACACGCTGAAGGCCGACGTGGTGCTGCATTTCGGCATGCACGGTGCGCTGGAATTTATGCCCGGCAAGCAGGCCGGGCCCGGCGCGCGCGACTGGCCCGACCGGCTGATCGGCGAGATGCCGAACGTCTACCTTTATGCCTCGAACAACCCGTCCGAGGCGTCTCTTGCCAAGCGGCGCAGCGGCGCGGTGACGGTCACCCACCTCACGCCGCCGCTGGCGCAGTCGGGCCTTTACAAAGGCTTCGCCGAACTGAAGGACAGCCTGACCCGCTGGCGCGAAAGCGACGCGGGCGATCCCGTGCGCCCCGAACTCGAGGCGTTGATCGCCGAGCAGGCCGAGGCGGTCGACATGGGCGGCGTGGCCCCGCGCGACCTGTGGCTGCGGTTGCTCGAGACCGAAGAGGCACTGATCCCCGACGGCTTGCACGTGTTGGGCCGACCGATGAGCGCCGCGGCGCGTGCCGACTACCTGGCGCTGATCGAAGGCGCGGACGACGACACCCGTGCCCACGTCGATGCCCTGCTGCAGGGCGATCACGAGATCGACGGCCTCATGCGCGCGCTCGACGGCCGCTATATCGCGCCCGTGGCGGGCGGCGACCTGATCCGCTCGACCGACGTGCTTCCCGCGGGCCGCAACATCCACGCCTTCGACCCGTTTCGCATGCCCACGGCCTTCGCCTGCCGGGACGGCGCGCGGCAGGCGCAGCTTCTGCTGGACACGCACGACACGCTGCCGCGTACCGTGGCGCTGGTGCTCTGGGGGTCGGACAACATCAAGAGCGACGGCGCCCCGCTGGCGCAGGCGCTGGCGCTGATGGGGGCGGTGCCGCGCTTCGATAGTTTCGGGCGGATCTCGGGCGCCGACCTGCTGCCGCTGGATGCGCTGGGCCGGCCGCGGATCGACGTGGTGATGACCCTGTCGGGCATCTTCCGCGACCTGCTGCCGCTGCAGACCCGGATGCTGGCCGAGGCCGCGCTGAAGGCCGCGAAGGCCGACGAGCCGGCAGAGCAGAACTTCATCCGCGCCCACGCGCTGGCCTACATGGCCGAGCATGGCTGCGACATCGAGACCGCCGCGCTGCGCGTCTTCTCGAACGCCGAGGGTGCCTACGGGTCCAACGTCAACATGCTGGTCGACAGCAGCGCTTTCGGCGACGAGGACGAATTGGCCGATGCCTACGAGGCGCGCAAGTCGTTCGCCTACGGCGTCGGTGGCAAGGCCAAGGCGAACGCGGCGCTGCTGCAAAGCCAGTTGAAGACCGTCGAGGTCGCTTACCAGAACCTGGAATCGGTCGAGCTGGGGGTGACCACGGTCGACCATTACTTCGACACGCTGGGCGGGATCGCGCGGGCGGTGAAGCGCGCGCGGGGTTCGGACGCGGCGCTGTACATCAGCGACACCACGCGCGGGCAGGGCAAGATGCGTACGCTGGCCGATCAGGTGGCGCTGGAGACGCGCTCGCGCAGCCTCAACCCGAAATGGTTCGAGGGGATGCTGAAGCACGGTGCCGAGGGCGTCCGCCAGATCGAGGCGCAGGTGACCAACACGATGGGCTGGTCCGCCACGACCGGGAAGGTCGATCCCTGGGTCTACCAGCGCCTGTCGGAGACCTTCGTGCTGGACGCCGAGATGCGCGCCCGGCTGGCCAGCCTCAACCCGGCGGCGTCGAGCCGGATGGCGAACCGGCTGCTTGAGGCGCACGACCGGGATTATTGGCACCCCGATGCCGACACGCTGGCTGCACTTCAGGACGCCGCGGACGCGATCGAGGACAGGCTCGAGGGGGTGGCGGCGGAATGAGCGATTGTCGCGCAACGTGGCAACGGTGGAGCGAGGAGCCAGCCCCTCGCGCTCCCCGGGATATTTTCGGACCAAAGAAGCACTGGGCGGATTGCCCGGATTGGAGATCAGCATGAGCCCGCTCGACGACAAGACACCGCCGGCCGCCCGCGCCGCGATGCGCGAAGCCGCGGGGCTGCGCGCGCGTGGCGTGAGCGCGCCGCCGGTGCTGCGCGGACAGGACGGCGAGGGATCGGTGCAGGTGCACCAGGACAGCGACATGAAGATCGAGGGCGCGAAGGTGTTCTCGGTCTACGGCAAGGGCGGGATCGGCAAGTCGACCACGTCGTCCAACCTGTCTGCCGCTTTCGCCAGCATGGGCAAGCGCGTTCTGCAGATCGGCTGCGATCCGAAGCACGACAGCACGTTCACCCTGACCGGGCACCTTCAGCCGACGGTGATCGACATCCTGAAGGACGTGGATTTCCACGCCGAGGAACTGCGCCCCGAGGATTTCGTAACCGAGGGCTGGGGCGGTGTGATGTGCATCGAGGCGGGCGGCCCGCCCGCGGGCACCGGTTGCGGCGGTTACGTGGTGGGCCAGACAGTCAAGCTGCTCAAGCAGCACCACCTGCTGGACGAGACCGACGTGGTGCTGTTCGACGTCCTCGGTGACGTGGTCTGCGGCGGGTTCGCGGCGCCGTTGCAGCACGCCGACCGGGCGGTGATCGTGACCGCCAACGATTTCGACTCCATCTACGCGATGAACCGGATCATCGCCGCCGTGCAGGCGAAGTCCGCCAACTACAAGGTGCGGCTGGCGGGCTGTGTGGCCAACCGGTCGAAGGACACCGACGAGGTTGATCGGTTCTGCGACGTCGTTGGCTTCAAGCGTCTGGCGCACATGCCCGACTTCGACGCGATCCGCCGCTCGCGCCTGAAGAAGAAGACGCTGTTCGAGATGCCGGACGAACCGGACATCCTCGCCGCGCGGCAGGAATACCTGCAGCTGGCGCAGACGCTGTGGACCGGGACCGAACCGCTCGCCCCCGCGGCGCTGCCCGACCGCGAGATCTTCGAGCTGCTGGGATTCGACTGATGCGCGACGCGGCCCCCATCCACGCCATGCACCCGGCCTACGAGGGTACGCGCGACCGCGTCGAGCATTACTTCGACCGGACGGCGACCCAGGTGTGGGAGCGGCTGACCAGCGACGCGCCGGTCAGCCGCATCCGCGCGACGGTGCGCGAAGGGCGGGACCGTATGCGCGGCCTGATGCTGGACGCGCTGCCGGCCGACCTGCGCGGGGCGCGCGTTCTGGACGCGGGCTGTGGCGCGGGCCAGGCGACGGCAGAGCTTGCCGCCCGCGGCGCCGAAGTGGTCGCGGTCGACATCTCGCCCAGCCTCGTCGCGATCGCCGAGCGCCGGCTGCCCGAGGGCCTGCGCGGCCGGGTCGCGTTCTCGGCCGGTGACATGCTGAGCCCGGCGCTGGGGTCCTTCGATCACGTGATCGCCATGGACAGCCTGATCTACTACAGCCGCGCCGACATCCGCGCCGCGATCGAGGGCCTGGCCGCGCGCACCGTCGGCGGCGTCGTCTTCACCGTGCCGCCGCGGACCGGGCTTCTGATGGCGATGTGGTACGCCGGCAAGGCCTTCCCGCGCGCCGACCGCTCGCCCGTCATGGTGCCGCAGCACACGGGGCGCCTTGCCCGGGCGCTGGGCGGTGCGGGTCGCGTGCGCGATCTCGGCCGGGTCAATTGCGGCTTCTATATCTCCCACGCGCTGGAGGTGGTCGCATGATCGTCTCGCGCGCCCAGGTCGCCCGGATCAGCACGCGGCTTCTGCCGTTCTCGGACGCGGGCAGCGACGGTCTGCCGCTCGGCCAGCTTCTGCGGCTGGCGCTGTTCCAGGTGTCGGTGGGCATGGCGGGCGTCATGCTCTTGGGCACGATGAACCGCGTGATGATCGTCGAGCTTTCGGTCCCGGCGGTGCTCGTGGCGATCATGGTGGCACTTCCGGTGCTGATCGCGCCGTTCCGTGCGCTGCTGGGCTTCCGGTCCGACCATCATCGCAGCGCCATCGGGTGGAAGCGCGTTCCCTACCTCTGGTTCGGCTCGCTCTGGCAGATGGGGGGCCTGGCGATCATGCCGGCCTGCCTGCTGGTTTTGGGCGGCGACGTCACGCACGACGTGCCCTTCGCCGGAGAGGTTCTCGCCGCGCTCGCCTTCATCATGACGGGGTTGGGAATGCACATGACGCAGACCGCCGGCCTCGCACTCGCCGCCGACCGGGCGAGCGACGAGACCCGGCCGCGGGTCGTGGCGCTGCTTTACGTCATGTTCCTGATCGGCATGGGCGTGTCGGCCATCGTGATCGGCTGGCTGCTGCGCGACTTCAGCGGCATCCGCCTGATCCAGGTCGTGCAGGGCTGCGCGGTCGCGACGATCGTCCTGAACGTGGTCGCGCTGTGGCGGCAGGAGCGCGTCCGCCCGATGACCCGCGCCGAGCGCGAGGCGCCCGCGCCGCGCTTCGCCGACGCCTGGGCCGACCTGACGCGCGGCGGCACGGCCGGGCGACTGCTGGCGGTCGTGTTCCTCGGTACGATGGCGTTCAACATGCAGGACGTGCTGCTGGAGCCCTATGGCGGCGAGATCCTCGGCCTGTCGGTCAGCACGACAACGCTGCTGACAGCCGGCTGGGCCGCGGGCGCGCTGGTGGGCTTCGCGCTGGCGGCGCGCTGGCTGGCGCGCGGGCTGTCGCCCTACCGCATGGCCGGGCGCGGGTTGCTGGCGGGGCTTGCGGCCTTCAGTGCGGTGATCTTCGCATCGCCCCTGCACTCGGCCACGCTGTTCTTCGCGGGCGCCGGGCTGATCGGCTTCGGCGGGGGGCTCTTCGCCGTGTCGACGCTGACCGCGGCGATGACCATGCCCGAGACCGGCGGCGCCGGCAAAGGCCTCGCGTTGGGCGCCTGGGGTGCCGCGCAGGCGACCGCCGCCGGCCTGTCGACGCTGATCGGCGGAGGGCTGCGCGACGCCGTCAACCAGGTCGCGCTGTCCGGCGGCTGGGGCGAGGCGCTGAACGACCCCGCCACCGGCTATTCCGTCGTCTACCACATCGAGATCGGCCTGCTGTTCGTCACGCTCGTGGCGCTGGGGCCGCTCGTCACCCGCACGGGCGCCCGCATGGCGCGCCGCGAACCCAACCAGAAACCGACAGGGCTGGGCCTTGCCGATTTCCCCACCTGACAGGGGCCAACCCAGGAGGATCACCCCATGACCGAAGACTACATCTTTGGAAACCTCGATCTGGCGAGCATCTCGCTGTGGATCTTCTTCCTGTTCTTCGTTGGCCTTGTGGTCTGGATCCAGCGCGAGAACCAGCGCGAGGGCTATCCGCTGGTCGACGAGGACGGCAGCCAGGCCGATGCGGGCTCGGTCTTTCCGAACCCGAAGGACAAGACGTTCATCCTGCCGCACGGAAGGGGCGAATACACCGTGCCCAGCAAGCAGCCGCCCGAACGCGCGGGCATCGACGCAATGCTGGAGGCGACGGCCAGCTCGGGCGGTTTTCCCTATATCCCCACCGGCAACCCGCTGGCCGACGGCGTGGGCCCCGCATCCTGGGCGAACCGCCGCGACGAGCCCGAGCTCGACGGCAAGGGCCATCCCAAGATCGTGCCGATGGCGGGGCTCGAGGGCTTTGCCGTCGCAGCCGGCCGCGATCCGCGCGGCCTGCCGGTCGTGGCCGGCGACGGCGCGATCGTCGGCAAGATCGTCGACATGTGGCTGGACGAGCCCGAGCAACTGGTCCGCTTCCTCGAGATCGAGCTGGACCCCGAGTTCGGCGACGGCACGCGGCTGGTGCCGCTGACGCTGGCGCGGATCCTGCGCAACCAGGTCAAGGTGCACTCGATCTACGGCAAGCATTTCGCCGGCGTCCCGCAGCTGAAGGGGGCGAACCAGATCACCAAGCTCGAGGAAGACAAGATCGCCGGCTACTACGGCGGCGGCAAGCTCTACGCGGACGAAACCCGCATGGGGCCGCAACTGTGACGCGCGCGGGGCGGCCGCGCCGCCCCGTGTGACACCGAACCGGGGGGAATTGCCATGAGCCACGACGATTTCAAGACGGAACCGGTGCCGGGCCTGCCGGAACGACCGCCCGAGGGGGAGCGCATCCTGTGGCAGGGCCGGCCCGACTGGTGGCGGCTGAGCTGGGAGGCGTTGTCGCTTCCGTGGGTGATAGGCTACTTCGCGTTCCTCACCCTGTGGCGCTTTGCGGCGGTCTACGACCTGATGCCGCTGCCGCAGGCCATCGGCGCGTCGGTGCCCTTCGTGATCCTGGGGGGGATCGTGATCGCGCTGCTGACGATCGTCGGATGGGTGCAGGCGCGTGCCACGCTTTACACGGTGACCAACCGGCGCGTCGCGATGCGCATCGGCGCCGCGCTGACGGTGACGCTGAACCTGCCCTACACGCAGATCGCCAACGCCACGCTGTCGCGCCGCCGGGGCGGCACGGGGACCATCGCCTTCGACACGATGGGCGAGACGCGGCTGAGCTACCTCGTGTGCTGGCCGCACGTGCGCCCGTGGCGGTTCAACCCGACCCAGCCCGCGCTGCGCTGCATTCCCGATGCCGAACGTGTGGCCCGGCTGATCGCCGAGGCGGCCGAGGCCCGGGTCTCGGTTCCCCGCGTCGAGCGTCGTGCACCGCACGCCGCGGCGCCGCTGGCGGCGGAGTGACGGCGATGCAGAGGACCGAAGCCCGCTACGTCGCACCCCGGGACCGCGAACTGGTGCCGCGCGTGATGATCCGCCTGATGTTCGGCATGGTCATGCTGACGCTGGTCCTCGTCTCGGCCCATGTCTGGACCGGCCAGCCGGTCGGCAGCGTGCCGCCCAAGGGCGCCGTGGCCGCCGAGCGCGTGCTCTACCTGCAGGGTGACCTGTCCGGGGCCGCCACGGTACGCGACGAGACCGGCGTGACCGTCGTCACGCTGAACCCCGAAGAAGGTGGCTTCGTCTCGGGCGTGGCCCGCGTGCTCGACCGCGAGCGGACCAAGGCGCGTGTCGCGCTGGACGGTCCGGTCGTGCTGACCGCCTACGAAAACGGCCGAATGGCCATCACCGATCCGTCGACCGGCTGGTCGGCGGACCTGATGGGCTTCGGCCAGGACAATGCGGCGGCCTTCGCCAGGCTGTTCGCTTCTGCGCCGGTGGCGCGATAGCTGAAAGGGAAAAGCTATGGGATTGCTCACACGCGAGATCGAAAGGGTGCCCTGCACCGTCGAGATCTCTCACAAGTTCGAAAGCCTGCACGCGCATGTGCGCTTCAACGACGGGTCGGTGGTTCATCCCGGCGACGCGGTGAAGGTGCAGGGCCCCGAGATCATGGCGCCGTTCGGAGAGATCGTGCGCGAGGACCGCGAGGCGATCATCACCCGCGCCAGCACGATCGAACGGCTCTGGACCCGCATGACCGGCGACTTCGAGGTCATGGAGCTGTGCGAATTCTCCTTCTCCGAGGAGGTCACGCTATGAACGCGCACAACACGGCCACCCACACCGCCGACGCAACGACGGTCGAGGAAGGCCTCGCCATCCAGCAGGAGCAGGCGAAGTTCGACAGCAAGGCCGCGACCGACGTGGCGATGCAGAACACGCTGCTGACGCCGCGCTTCTACACCACCGATTTCGACGAGATGGACGCGATCAATGTAAGCCCCGTGCGGGCCGACTGGGACGCGCTGATCGCCGAGATGGAGGCCGATCCCAACAAGGGCCATTTCCGCAAGACCGATGCCTGGGACCACGTCGACTGGGACGGGATGGAGCCGAAGCTGAAGAAGGAGTTCATCGACTTCCTCATCAGTTCGTGCACCGCCGAGTTCTCGGGCTGCGTGCTCTACAAGGAGATGAAGCGGCGCGGCAAGAACGGCGACATCGTGCAGCTGTTCCAGCTGATGGCGCGCGACGAAGCACGGCACGCGGGCTTCATCAACGACGCGCTGCGCGAGGCGGGCGTGGCGGTGAACCTCGGCTTCCTGACGCAGCAGAAGAAGTACACCTACTTCCGGCCGAAGTTCATCTACTACGCCACCTACCTGTCCGAAAAGATCGGCTACGCCCGCTACATCACGATCTTCCGGCACCTTCAGGCGAACCCCGAGCACCGCTTCCACCCGATCTTCAAGTGGTTCGAGGAATGGTGCGGGGACGAATTCCGCCACGGCGAGGCTTTTGCCCTGCTGATGAAGACCGATCCCAAGCTGACCAGCGGCGGGAACGTGCTGTGGATCAAGTTCTTCCTGACGGCCGTCTACGCGACGATGTACGTGCGCGACCACCAGAGGCCGGCCTTCCACGCGGCGCTGGGCGTCGACCCGGACTGGTACGCGCACGAGGTGTTCACCAAGACCAGCGCGATGACCGAGCAGATCTTCCCGATCACGCTGGATATCGAGCACCCGCGCTGGCAGCCGACGCTGGAGCGGTTGCAGCGCGCCAACGTCGCCATCGCGCGGGCTAAGGCGCGCGGTGGCGTTGCGGGCAAGCTGTCGCAGCTGGCGCATTCGGCCAAGGCGGCGGCATGCTTCGCCTCGCTATACCTGATCCCGACGAAGAAGCACGTGGTGCCCGAGAGCACCCGGCTGGTACCGGCCTACTAAACGCGGCCGGGGCGCGGCCCGCGCCCCGGGTTTTCCACCGAAGACCCAAGGAGAGGCTTGTGACACGGACGACGGACAGGATGCCCCGGTGCTGAGCGATCCGTGGATCGCGGCGCTGGTCGCGCTGTTCCTCTGGTGGTTTTCCACCGGGGTGATCCTTGTCATCGTCCGCTACTCGGATCGGCGCGGCCCGCTCGCGCGCCTGATGGTGACGCTGGCCGGGTTGCCGGTCTTCGCCGCCGGGGCTTGGGGCGCCATGACAACGCTGGACACGGCGACGCCGGGCGCGGCCTACCACGCCTTCGTCTCGGCGCTGGCGCTTTGGGCCTGGGTCGAGTTGTCCTTCCTGACCGGCACGATCACCGGCCCCAACACCCTGCCGTGCCGCGCGGGCGTGCCCGAGTGGGAGCGGTTCATCCGCGCCTGGGGCACGATCGCATACCACGAGATCGCGCTGGTCTCGGTCCTGGTCGCACTGGGGCTGCTGTCCTGGCAGGCGCCGAACCCGTTCGCTTTCCTGACCTTCGCGGTGCTCTTCGGCGCCCGCATCTTGGCCAAGCTGAACCTGTTCCTGGGCGTGCCCAAGATCAACACCGAGTTCCTGCCCGCAGCACTGGCGCACCTGCCCAGCCACTTCCGCGTGGCGCGTGGTACGCGGTTCTTCCCGGTTTCGGTCGCCGCCCTCGGCGGGGCCGTGGCGGTCTGGCTGGTTCTGATCGTGACGGCGGAATCGCCCTTCCAATCGGTCGGCTACGCGCTGGTGGCGGCGATGACCGCGCTGGCGCTTCTGGAGCATGGCTTCATGGTTCTGCGCCTGCCGGACGAGAAACTATGGCGCTGGATGCTTCCCGCGCCCAAGCAAACCCTGAAAAAGACCACGACGGAGGACGCCCATGGACTTTGACACGCTGTTCGAGGCCCAGATCAAGACGCTCAAGGAAGAGGGCAATTATCGCATCTTCGCCGAGCTGGAGCGCCAGGTGGGCGCGTTCCCCAAGGCCCGCAGCCACGATCCTGACGGGCCGGAAGAAGTGACGGTGTGGTGCTCGAACGATTACCTGGGCATGGGCCAGCACCCGAAGGTCGTGAAGGCGATGCAGGACGCGGTCGGCGCCTGCGGATGCGGGGCGGGCGGCACGCGCAACATCTCGGGCACCAACCACCAGCACAAGCAGCTCGAGGCCGAGCTGGCCGACCTGCACGGCAAGGAGGCGGCGCTGCTGTTCACGTCCGGTTACGTGTCGAACTGGGCGGCGCTGTCGACGCTGGGGTCGCGGCTACCGAACGCGGTGATCCTGTCGGACGCGCTCAACCACGCCAGCATGATCGAGGGCATCCGCCATTCGCGCGCCGAAAAGGTGATCTGGAAGCACAACGACCCCGAGGATCTGGACCGCAAGCTGGCCGCGCTGCCCGCCAACGCCACCAAGATCGTCGCTTTCGAAAGCGTCTATTCGATGGACGGCGACATCAGCCCTATGGCCGAGATCGTCGAGGTCGCCGAAAAGCACGGCGCGATGACCTATCTAGACGAGGTGCACGCGGTGGGCATGTACGGACCGCGCGGCGGCGGCGTGTCCGAAGAGCTTGGCCTTGCCGATCGCATCACGCTGATCGAGGGTACGTTGGGCAAGGCTTACGGCGTGATGGGCGGCTACATCACCGGCTCGGAGCCGCTGTGTGATTTCATCCGGTCCTTCGCGAGCGGGTTCATCTTCACCACCGCGCTTCCGCCCGCCGTGGCCGCCGCGGCCCGCGTGTCGATCGCGCACCTGAAGCAAAGCCAGATGGAACGCGCGCGCCAGCGCATGCAGGTGCGCAAGCTGCGCGAACGCCTGAACGCGATCGGCATCCCGCATCTGGACAACCCCAGCCACATCATCCCGGTGATGGTGAAGGACCCGGTCAAGTGCCGCCAGCTGGCCGACATCCTGATGCAGGATTTCGGGATCTACGTGCAGCCGATCAACTACCCGACCGTGCCGAAGGGGACCGAGCGGCTGCGCTTCACCCCCGGCCCGCTGCACAGCGACGAGGATATCGACCATCTGGTGATGGCGCTGACCACGCTCTGGAAGCGCTGCGCCATCGCCCATGCCGTGGCCTGATCCGGAACCCGGGGCAGGGCGCGCCGGTTGAAAGGCGGGATGCCGAGCTACGTTATGGAAAGTTTTTAGGGAGAACGACGATGACATTGAAGATCGCAACACTCGTGACACTGGCGGGTTTAGCGGCCCCGGCCTTTGCGCAGGAAGCAGCGCCCGAGGGCGACGCCGCGGCCGGCGAGACCGTGTTCAACCGCTGCAAGGCCTGCCACCAGATCGTCGACGACAGCGGCGAGGCCATCGTGCGCGGCGGCCAGGTCGGCCCGAACCTCTATGGTCTTGCCGGTCGGCAGGCGGGGTCGGTCGAGGGATACAGCTATAGCGACGCGATGGTCCAGGCGGGCGAGGCTGGCCTGAACTGGGAGGCCGAGACCTTCAAGCCCTACGTTCTGGACCCGTCGGCGTACCTCAGCGAGTACCTGGGCGAATCCGTGCGCGGCAAGATGCAGGCGCAGCGCCTGAACGACCAGCAGCTGGCGGATGTCTGGGCCTATCTCGCTCAGTTCGGCGGGGAAGAAGACGCACCCGAAAGCTGAGATCACGCGGCGCAGCCCGCACCCGGTTCCATACGAGAAGGGCGCGCCTGTCGGGCGCGCCCTTCCTGTTTCCGGACATCCTTGGGATCAGTTCGACAGCGTCGTCGCCTGCCGCGTTAGCCCGAAGGTGACGCCCACGAGGCCCAGCACGGTGCGCGCGTTGTTGACCGGGGATTCGGTCGCTAGGACCGTGTCGCCCGGCGCGATCTCGAACTTGCGGGCGGCGAACAGGCCGTCGGCACTGGTCAGGTCGAACGAGAAGACCACCTGCGGAAGCTCGGGGCCGCGCCCCGCGCCGCTCAGCATGGTCACCGGGTATTCGCGCAGCACCAGGACGCCTTCGGGATCGGCACGGCTTTCAACGAGGCCGCCCATCAGCGACAGCGCCTCGAGCGCGGTCAGGCGGTCCTTGGGAAAGTATATCAGGTCCTCGGTGCCCGAGGCGCCGAGGGCTACGAAACTGCGATCGTCGGCTTCGACGATGACGGTGTCGCGCGGGTAGAGCAGCGCGTTGTAGGTCGGGCCGTCATACAGCTTGTCGGCCGAGATGCTGAACGTCTCGGATCCGCGCAGCAGCTTGACCTGCGGGTTGCGCAGGTTCGACGGGATGCCGCCGGCATCGGCCAGCACGCTGAGGATCTTGTAGTTGCGCGAGGGCATCGGGTAGGCGCCCGGCTTGGCCACGCCGCCCACCACGTCGACGGCGAAGTCGCGGCCCTGCCGCAGGCTCAGTTGCACCTGCGCCGAGGGCACGATGACCTCGAGCTGCGACTGCACCCGCTCGCGCGCACCCGAGGGCGTCAGGCCGCTGACCGGGATCTGGTCCACATAAGGCAGGAAGATCCGGCCGGCGCCGTCGACCTCGACCTCTTCGATCCGGCTGAAGCGCTGGTTCGGGTTGGTTAGAAGCGAGTTTTCCTGGCTGTCCCAGATCGTGATGTCCAGCAGATCGCCGCTGCGGATGACCGAGCTGTCCGCGCCCTGTGTCGCGTGCGGCCACCGGGTGTCGGAACCGAGGTCGGGCCAAGTCTGCAGTTGTGCGAGGCTGGCGCGCGTGACCTCAACGACCTGAATGGTCGGCGTCTCGCTGCGGGTCTCGCGCACAACTTCGGACTGGACGGCCGCGCCGCGCGGAAGGCTGCATGCGGCCAGCAGCAACAGCGTCCCGACCAGAATGGTCCGCGTGATGATCTTCTGCACGTGATCCCCCGGCCGCTTCTTGCCTGCGGGCCGTTACACCGGCCCCTGACCCGTGATAGACACTCCGCCGGTGCAAGGAAAGACCGGAGAAGGCGCGCCCGTGGCCGACAAGCGACCGATCCCCGTGCTGATGACGGGCGCGACCGGCAAGGTGGGGCGCATGCTGCGCCACCCGGCCTGCGCCGAGGCGTGGGCGGGCATCGACCTGATGCCGGTCGGTCGGTGCGACGACATGCTGCGCTGGGCGCCGGGCGACGATCCTGCGGCTCTGCCGCGCGCCGAATGCGTGCTGGCGCTGTGGGGCGTGACGGCGGGTAACTCACTGGCCGACAACACGATGCTCGCGCGCGAGGCCGCGCGGCTGGCCCATGCGGTGGGCGCGCGCCGGGTCCTGCACGCCTCGTCGGCGGCGGTCTACGCGCCATCGGCGGACCCGCATCCCGAAAGCGACCCTCTGGCGCCCGTAACGGCCTACGGCGCGGCGAAGGCGGCGATGGAGCGTGCGATCCTGGATCTCGACGACGGGATAGAGCATGTGCGTCTGCGGATCGGGAACGTGGCGGGCGCCGAGAGTCTGTTCGCAAGCCTGTGCCGCGGCGGCGCCGTGACGCTCGACCACTTCGCTGACGGGCAGGGTCCCGTGCGCAGCTACATCGGCCCGATCGACCTGACGCGCGTGCTGGCCGCGCTGATCCGAGCGTCTACGCTGGACGGCGTGCTGAACGTCGCGGCGCCGGAACCCGTGGCGATGCAGGCGCTGGTACAGGCGGCCGGCGCACCGCTGCGCTGGCGCGAGGCGCCCAATGGGGCAACACAGTCGCTGATGGTGGATGCGACGCGCCTGTCGCGGCTGTGTCGCCTCAACACGACCGCGTCGGACCCTGCGGCGATCTTGGCGCAAGTTCGCGCGGCGGGCGCGCTGCCATGACCGTGGCGAAGCGCACCGTCGACATCCTGGGCGCGCTGGTCCTGGGGCTGCTTCTGTCGCCGCTGATCGTGCTGGTGGCGCTATCCGTGGCGGTCCGCGACGGCCGCCCGGTGCTATACCGGTCCGAGCGGATGACCACCCCCCGGCGCGGCTTCTCGCTGTGGAAATTCAGGACGATGGCGGTGGCGCAGACCGATGCAGGCGTGTCGGGCGGCGACAAGGCGGCGCGGATCACCAGGAACGGACGGTGGCTGCGCCGGACGCGGCTGGACGAGCTGCCGCAACTCTGGAACATCCTGCGCGGCGACATGAGCTTCGTCGGTCCGCGCCCGCCCCTGCGCCATTATGTCGAGCTTCACCCGGAGCTGTACGCGCAGGTTCTTCGTGCCCGTCCCGGAGTGACGGGCCTCGCCACGCTGGTCTTCCACCGGCACGAGGAGCGTCTGCTGGCGGCTTGCCACACGGCCGAGGCGACCGAAGCCGTCTATCGCCGGCGCTGCATTCCGCGCAAGGCGCGGCTGGATCTGATCTATGCCCAAAGGGCGACGGTGTGCAGCGACTTCCGGCTGATGGTCGCCACGATCTGGCGCCGGGTCGGGATGCACTGACCGGATCAGCGTCGGAGCGTCTGCGACGACAGCATGCCCTGCGTTTCGCCCATCCATTGCCGGGCACTGGCGATGTAGCCGTCCGGCGTGACAATGAACGTGCTCGAGACGCGCAGGTCGTCGGTGTTGCAATCCGCGTTCATCACCAGCCCGCTCGCCGCGTAGGCGCCCATCGAGACGCTCGCCTGCTGGCCTTCGCTGGTGACGAGGCACGTGAACGCGATCTCGCGCGTGACGTCCTCGGGAGTGAGGAACCGCATCACGTAGGGCACCGTTCCGGTCGAGCGGCTGCGCAGCTGCGACAGCAGCGCGGTCTCGTCCGACGACATCAGGTCGCCGCCGAGCCCGCGGGTCTGCACCACCAGCCCGTCGCGAAACGTCACGGTTTCCCGCGCGGCGTTGCCGAACGTGCGGTAGGGGCCGTTGCGCTCGATCCCGATCATCATGAAGCGCGCACCGGTGGACTCGGTCTCGAGGATCATCACCGGTTCGTTCGTGGCGACGAGGACCTGCTGGATCTGCTGCGGGCCGACCGTCGGCGTCGGTGCGCCGTCGCGATCGAGAAGCAGACCGGGCAACGACCGCAGCAGCCGAGCGGAGTCGCTCTGCGTGCTGGAACAGGCGGACAGCGCCACCAGCGCGCACAGTGATCCGGCAAGAGCCGCCGCGCGGCGCATCCGCTTGACCCGCGTCATCGCCAGAACCTCCCCCAGGATTTCGCCGCGTCGGGCTCGTGATACTCTCGCACGTTGTCGTAGAGCCGCCCGCGCACGTTCAGCCGCGCGCCGCCGTCCCGCGTCAGCGACTGGATCACGACGTCGCTCGACTCGCGCGAGGGGGTGCCGGCGAAGGTCGCCAGCGGAATGCTGAAGCGCAGGCCCTTGTCGAACGAGCCCTCGCCGAAATCGTCGGCGGTGGCGTCGGTGAAGGTCGCGTAGGCGCCGATGCTCAACCCGTTGGCGAATTCCCGGTCGAGCGCAATCGTTGCGCCCACGTCGCCGGCGAGGTACTGCCCCGCGTCGATCTGGCCGTGGAAGCCGTTGCCGAAATCGTAATAGGCCGAGATGTGACCGTTGAAGTCGGGAATGGTGTACTGGTCGCCGCTGATCGGGTCGATGGTCTGCATGTCCTGAAGGCCGAAGAGCTGGTCGTAATCCCGGCGCTGCACGTAGTTCACCTCGGCCCCCAGCGCGAAGCGACTGTCGACGGGTTTCCACAGAAGCTCGCCCGAGACGCCGGCATACATCGTCTCGAGATAGCCGAACGTCAGGCGGCTGTAGAGGTTGCGGCCGGGCCGTTCGTACCAGGCTGCCTGCAGGTATTCGATCGCCGGATCGCCCTCTTCGGCGTAGATCGGCCCGTCGGTGCGCACCCGCGGCAGGTTCGATTCCGACGGGTCCGCCTCGCCGATGTCGCCGGCGACGGACTGCGTGACCGAGCCCGACAGGATCAGGCCGGGCGCGACCTGGTAGCTGCTGCTGGCGCGCACGCCGAGGTCGTACCGGACCGGGCTGTCCGGGTCGAAGACCGACAGCTGAAGGTAGGGCGCGATCGAGTAGTTGAACTTCGGGT
>NZ_JBELMH010000011.1:15980-22731 GCF_042096055.1 Citreimonas sp.
GGGTCGAAGACCGACAGCTGAAGGTAGGGCGCGATCGAGTAGTTGAACTTCGGGTAGAAGCCCGGCGAGACCGGCGGCACACGGCCGTAGGCGTCGACGAACTCGGTCCGGGCCAGGATCGCCTCGGCGGAATCCTGTTCCAGCCGCTCGAGGTCCGAACGCTGCACGATGACCGCGGCGGTGCCCATGCCGTCGACGACCGGGATGATCTCGAACGTTTCGATCGAGGCGGGCAACGCCCGCGTCATGGCGCGCGCCATCCGGCCGATCGCCTGCGACGGAGCACCGTAGCGTTCGTTCAGGAACCGAACCGTGGCGCGCCGCGGCTCGAGGTCGATGCCCTCCAGCTCCATGCCTTCCTCGGCGGTGATGCGGCGCAGCGACGCGATGGCGCTGCGGGTTTCCTCGGCGTCGGTGGTCCAGCCCAGATCCTGCGCCGCGCCGGGCGCCCGCGGCGCGACCGGGGGCGGCGCGGACTCGACCCCGCCGGGCACGCCGAGCGTCTTGGGGTTGGTCTGCAGCGACAGCTGGAAGCCCAGCTCGTTTCCGTACATGTGGTACAGCGACAGCTGCGTGCCGTTGGCGAAACGGTAGTCGACGCCGTAGTTCCAGGGGCTGTTCTTGTCCTGCCCGCCGGTCGACGTCTCGCGCTCGTAGTCGTCCGAGGAATACTCGACCTTGAAGCGCAGCCGGTCGTTGGGCGCGTAGGAGATGCCGCCGAAGGCCGCGACGTCGCCGCGGAACCAGCGGTCGGCATTGGGCACGCCGCCCTCGCCCAGAAGCTCCTCGGACCGATCGCCGGTGCTGGCGAACGGATTGTAGGTACCGAGCCGGCCCCAGCCGATGCCGCCCGTCACCGTCAGCCCGTCGGCCACGGTCTTCGTCGCGACCAGGTATTCGCCGCTGTAGATGCCGGTGCCGATGAAGTCCTGCAGGCCGACGGCCACCGCGGGCCGCAGCCGGCCCTCCTTCAGCATCAGGAAGCGCAGGTCGAAGCTGCGGTCGTAGAGCGTGGTGTCCTCGTTGAAGAGGTCCTCGATCGACGAGTAGCGGAACGAGCCGGTCAGGCGCGGCAGGATCTGAAACGCCAGGGTCGTCCGGCGCGACTTGTCGTACTGGGCGATGGTCGCGGCAAGCTGGGCGTCGGGCATCGCCTCGGCCGTAGGCATGTCGATCAGGCCCGGGACGCCGTAGGTGTTGAAGCTGAAGCCGCGCTCGTCCTGCGCGGTCTGCGGCACCGCCTGCGTCGCGGCTCCGGTCGCCGCGACCAGCGCCACGATACCCGCCGCACTGGACCTGAGCCTGGACAACACACCGATCCGCATATGATCCATCCTTCTGGGCACGCCGTTCCTTCGGCGTAGCCCAGCGGCCGGTTCAAGTCTATCGCGCCGTCCGCCACCGCGGGCCGATGTGTGAAAATCATCACGACTGTGCCCGAACGTCTACAAGTTGATCTGTTAAGCAGGTATTAAAACGACCGCGGCTACACCTGTCCTCGGTGGGAGAAAGGTGGAGTGATGAATGGCGACGGTACTGTCGCGCCAGTCATCATCAAGCGGAAGAAGATCGTCGTTGGCGGCGGTCATCACGGGGGTGCATGGAAGGTCGCTTACGCGGACTTCGTGACCGCCATGATGGCATTCTTCATGCTGATGTGGCTGCTCAACGCGACGACGGAAACACAACGCAAGGGTATCGCGGACTACTTCACGCCGACCGTCTCGATCTCGAGGATCTCGGGCGGGGGCGATGGCTTGTTCGGCGGGGAATCCGTGCTGTCCGAGAACACGATGCCACGCGAGGGCACAGGTGCGTCCGCACTCAACCCGGCCGAGGCCGATCGTGCCCGCGGCTATTACGACCAGGGCAAGGACGACACGGTCGCCGCCGAGGACGAGGTCTTTCGCGAGCTCGAGGAAAAGCTGACCGGCCGCGGGGGCGAGAGCATCGTCGCCGACGAACGGCTGCAGCACATCGTGACGCGCGTGACCGACGAAGGTCTGGTCATCGAGCTGTTCGAGACCGAGCGCGGCCGCCTGTTCGACGCGGGTGCCAATCCCACGCCCTTGCTGGCCTCCCTGGCCCGCGAGGTCAGCGAGGCGGCGCGGCTGGTTCGTAACGACATCGCCATCGGCGCGCACACCGCCTCGTTCCCGTTGGTCGTGGCCGCGGATCCGGTCTGGGACATCTCGGGCGCCCGGGCGCGGGCGGTCCAGGGCCTGCTGTTGCAGGCAGGCATGGACGAGCAGAGACTCAGCCGCGTCACGGCGCATGCCGACCGCAAGCCGGTCGACGTCAACCCGATGGCCGTGCGCAACAACCGCATCGAGATCGTCTTTTTACGCAAATAGACCGGCGATACGCAGTTAATTGTATCTGTTAGCCTGTCGTTAAATGACGCGCCTTATCTGTGGTCCTCGAAACGATCCGTGGACAGCAGAAAGGCGTGTCATGACGATTTCCTCCTCTCTCAATGCCGGTGTCTCGGGCCTGTCCGCGAATGCGACGCGCCTGGGCACGATCTCGGACAACATCGCCAACGCATCGACGATGGGCTACCGGCGCGTCGAAACCGACTTCTATTCGGTGGTCATGGGCAGCGGCGGCGGAACCTACACCGCCGGCGGCGTGCGTACGTCGACCCAGCGCCTGATCTCCGAGGGCGGCTCGGTCGTCGGCAGCAACAACGCGACCGACCTCGCGGTCCGCGGCGGCGGCTTCTTCCCGGTGGCGCGCGCCGCCGAGGTGACCGGCGGGGCCGCGAACCCGCAGATGTTCCTGACCAGCACCGGCTCGTTCCGCCCGGACGCTCAGGGTTACCTGCGCACGGAAAGCGGCCTGATGCTGATGGGCTGGCCCGCGGACGCCAACGGCAACGTGCCGGCCTTCCCGCGCGACACCGCGGCTGGCCTGGAACCCGTGCAGATGGCGGTCAACCAGCTGACGGCCGAACCCTCGACCTGGATCGACCTCGGCGTGAACCTGCCCTCGACCGAGGCGCAGCTGACCTCGGCGCCGTCGGGCCCGATTCCCCTGACGCTCGAATACTACGACGCGATGGGCGGCTCGCAGAGCCTGACCATGACGTTCACCTCGGCAGCACCGGGCATGGCCAACACGTGGAACGCGGTCGTGACCGATCCGGACGGCACCACGATCGGCGACTACACGATGACCTTCAGCAACGCGCCCGGCAGCGGCGGCGAACTGATCAACGTCGTGGCCAACGGCCCCGGCACCGTCACGTTGCCCGGCGGGCTCAACGTTACGGTGGATGACCCGGTGCTTGGTGCCGGCGGCCCCGGCGATCAGAACCTGACGATCAACATCGGCGCGGGTCCCGGCAGCATCGGCATCTCGCAGCTGGGCGACACCTTCGCGCCGCTCAGCATCCAGCGCGACGGCAGCCAGATGGGCACGATGACCAACGTCGAGGTCGACGCGAACGGCTTCGTCACGGCCTTCTTCGACAACGGCACCAACCGCGTGATCTACCAGGTTCCGCTGGCCGACCTGCCGAACCCGAACGGGATGCGCGCGCTCGACCGGCAGACTTATCTTCCGACCCCGGAAAGCGGCGGCTTCGTGCTGTGGAACGCCGGCACCGGCCCGACCGGAGAGATCGTGCCCTTCGCGCGCGAGGAATCGGCCACCGACGTGGCGGGCGAGCTGACGGACATGATCCAGACCCAGCGCGCCTATTCGTCGAACGCCAAGGTCATCCAGACCGTCGACGAGATGCTCCAGGAAACCACCAACATGAAGCGCTGAGCGCTTCACCGCCTGAGGAGGCCGCCGAATGTCACTCTCCGGAGCACTCTACAACGCGTTCAGCGGCCTTCGGGCAAACACCCGCGCCGCCAACGTGGTCTCGACCAACATCTCGAACGCCACGACCGAAAGCTACGGGCGCCGCTCGCTCGAGCTTTCGCCGGGCGCGGCCGGGACGTCGGGCGGGGTCCGCATCGACGGCGTGGTGCGCAACGTCGATCCCGTCATCCTGGCCGACCGGCGGCTGTCGGACGCCTCGCACGGCTACGGCAACTCGCTCTATGCGTTCTCGACCCGCTTCGAGGCCGCGGTCGGCGATTCCGATACCCCGGGCTCGCTGATCAGCCGCACGCTGGCTTTCGAGAACGCGCTGCTCACGGCGGCCTCCAACCCCGCATCGACGCAACGGCTCGAGATCGTGGCCGAATCCGCCGACGCGCTGGCGGACAAGCTGAACGTCCTGTCCGACGGCATCCAGGAAGCGCGCGAAACCGCGGACCGCACGATCGGGATGCAGGTGGACCGCATCAACGACACGATGCGCAGCCTCGAGCGGATCAACGAGCGCGTCCGCAAGGCCTTCAATTCGGGCGGTGACGCGTCGTCGCTGTTGGACGAGCGCCAGAGGTTGCTCGACGGCATCTCCGAGATCGTCCCGCTGCGGGTCGTGCAGCGCGAGCAGGGCCAGATCTCGGTCTATACGCGCGGCGGCGCGACGCTGCTGGAGATGTCGGCTTCCGAGATCGGCTTTACCCGGACCGCCTTCATCACGCCGGACATGGGCCTGGGAACCGGGCTGTCGGGGCTGACGCTGGACGGCGAACCGATCGTCTCGACGGACCGCGGCATGTTCGCGGGCGGTGACATGGCCGCCCAGTTCGAGATCCGCGATCGCCTGGCACCCGCCCGTCAGGCCGAACTCGACGGGCTGGCGAGCGAATTGATGCAGAGGCTGGACGGCATCACGGCAGACGCCTCGCTGGTAGCGGGCGATGCGGGGCTGTTCCGCGACATCAACGGCGGCCTCAGTGCCGGGCTTAACCCGGCTGCCTTCGATCCCGCGAACGAGGTCGGCGCCGCCCAACGGATCCGGCTCAACACCGATCAGGTCGCGCCCGGCGCGGGCAATTCCTGGCGGCTGCGCGACGGGATGTATGCCGGTACCGCTGGCAATGTCGGCGACGCGACACTGATCCAGGCGATCGCGAACGCGCTGACGGACATCGCGCCGCCCGCCACAACCGCGTTCGGCACCAAGCCGACGAGCCTGACGGGCCTGTTCGGGGACTTCACGGGCTCGGTCGCGGGAGGCCGCGTCTCGGCCGAGAACGAGCTGTCGTTCCTGGTGTCGCAGCAAACCGCGATGAAGGAGCTCGAGCTCAACCAGGGCGTCGACACCGACGCCGAGCTGCAGCGCCTGATGCAGATCGAACAGAACTACGCCGCGAACGCCAAGGTGATGTCGACGGTGGACGAACTCATGGAACGCTTGTTGAGCATCTGAGGAGTATCAGAATGCAATCCGTAGGAGATATGGCCCGGGCCCTGGTGCTGCGCACCAATCAGGTCCGGCTGCGCAGCGAGATGGACAAGCTTGCCGTCGAGGTGTCGACCGGCCTCGTCAAGGATCGCGCCAAGCACTTGGGCGGCGACGTGACGGGTCTCACGGCGATCGACCGGACCCTGTCGCGCCTGAACGCCTACCGCATCAACACGACCGAGGCGGCGCTGGTGACGGGCACCATGCAGCAGTCGCTTGGCAACATCCAGGACGCCAGCACCAATCTCGCGCAGAACATCCTGGGCGCCGAGCTGACGCCCTCCAGCGGCTTGCTCGATACGATGTCGGCCGACGCCGAGGCGACGATCAACACCGTTCTCAGCAGCCTGAACCAGACCGTCGCGGGCCGCTTCGTCTTTTCCGGAACGGCGACCGACACGCCTGCAGTCCTCGATTTCGAAGCGATGATGACCGCGGTCGACGCTGCCACCACCGGCTTGACCACCTATGCGGACATCGCCACCGCGATGGATGGCTTCTTCGGACCTGGCGGGACCTTTGCAACCGCGATCTACAGCGGGTCGGACGACCCGATCGCGCCCTTCCAGATCGGCGAGGGCGAAACCGCGCGTGTCGACATTCGCGCCACCGCTCAGCCGTTGCGTGAGGTTCTCAAGCCGATCGTGATGGCGGCGATCGCCCGCGATACCTCGCTCGAAAGCGACGTGCGGGTCGATCTGCTGCGCCACGCCGGCGCGACCATCATGGCGGCGCAGGAATCCTTCTCGACCCTGCGCGCCGGCCTCGGCGCGGCCGAGGCACGGATCGAGGACGGCATGGCCCAGAACGCGGCCGAGCGGACCGCCACCAGCATGGCCAAGCTCGACCTGATCGAGGCCGAGCCCTACGAGACCGCGGCCCGCTACGAAAGCGTCCGCGCCCAGCTCGAGAGCATCTACGCGATCACCGCGCGGTCGCAGCGCCTGTCCCTGACGGAGTTCATCCGATGATCCTGCGCCTTCTGGCCGCCCTCTCGCTGATCCTCGCCGCAACGCTTCCCGCCACCGCGCAATCCGTGCGGATCAAGGACCTCGTCGAGGTCGACGGCGTGCGCTCGAACGACCTCGTGGGCTACGGCCTCGTGGTCGGCCTGAACGGCACCGGGGATGGGCTGCGCAACGCCCCCTTCACCGAGGAGATCATGTCGAACATCCTCGAGCGGCTGGGCGTCAACGTGCAGGGCGAACAGTTCCGCCCGAGGAACGTCGCCGCGGTCTTCGTCACCGCGCAGCTTCCGGCCTTCGCCCGGACCGGCGGGCAGATCGACGTCACCGTCTCGGCGATTGGGGATGCAAGCAGCCTGCTTGGCGGGACGCTGATCATGACGCCGCTCAACGCGGCAGACGGTCAGATCTATGCCGTAGCCCAGGGCACGGTGATCTCGGGCGGCGTCGATGTCGAGGGCGACGCCGCGCG
>NZ_JBELMH010000011.1:22831-41202 GCF_042096055.1 Citreimonas sp.
TAGCCCAGGGCACGGTGATCTCGGGCGGCGTCGATGTCGAGGGCGACGCCGCGCGGATCGTGCAGGGTGTCCCGACCGCCGGCGTCATCCCCTCGGGCGCGCGGGTCGAACGTGAAGTCGACTTCGACTTCACGCAGCTCAGCACGCTTCGGCTGGCGCTGCGCGAGCCCGACTTCACCACCGCCGCGCGGATCGAGGACGTGATCAACCGGTCAGTGGGCGGCCGCGCCGCCACCATGCTGGATTCCGGCACCGTGAGCATCGATCTCGCCAAGACCGGTGCCGCGTCGCCCGCCCGGGCCATCGTCGCGCTCGAGAACCTGGCGATAGAGCCCGAACGGCGCGCGCGTGTCGTGGTCGATCAGCGCTCGGGGACGATCGTGATGGGGGCCGACGTGCGCATCTCGCGCGTGGCGGTCTCGCAGGGCAACCTGACGCTTAAGATCGAGGAGGCGCCGGTCGCCGTCCAGCCCAACCCCTTTGCCGAGGGCGAGACCGTCGTCGTCCCGCGCACCGAGGCCGAGATCATCGAGGAACCCGGGATCGGCCTGGCCGAAGTCCCCAGCGGCGCGACCCTTTCCGAGGTGATCGCGGGGCTGAACGCGCTGGGCGTCAACCCGCGGGACATGATCGACATTCTGAAGAGCATCAAGGCAGCCGGCGCGCTGCATGCTGAATTCGTGGTGATGTAAGGACACGCCTTCCGCAAGGCCGGCAGTATCGGGGAAAGAGATGCTTGGAATAATTGGGATCGTGCTGGTTTTCGTGATGGTCTTCGGCGGCTACATCCTGGCCGGCGGCAAGATGGCCATCATCATCAAGGCGCTTCCGTTCGAGCTCATGATGATCGGCGGCGCCGCGGTGGGGGCATTCCTCATCAGCAACGACGGCAGCGTGGTCAAGCAGGCCCTGCGCGACATGAGCAAGGTGTTCAAGGGCCCGAAATGGCACGCCGAGGATTACCGCGACCTGCTGTGCCTTCTTTTCGAGCTGATCCGCCTGGCGCGCAGCAGTCCGGTCGCCCTTGAAGAGCATGTCGAGAACCCGGCCGAATCCGCCATCTTCGCCAAGTATCCCAAGATCGCCGGCGACACGAAGTCGGTCGAACTGATCTGCGACACTCTGCGCTCGGTCTCGATGAACTACGACGATCCGCACCAGGTCGAAGAGGTGCTCGACAAGCGACTGGAGCGGATGCACGCCCACGCCCTGCACCCGAGCCACGCGCTAAGCTCGGTCGCCGACGCGCTGCCCGCGCTGGGCATCGTCGCCGCCGTGCTGGGCGTGATCAAGACGATGGCGTCGATCGATCAGCCGCCCGAGGTGCTGGGCAAGATGATCGGCGGGGCTCTCGTCGGAACTTTCCTGGGCGTGTTCCTGTCCTATGCCTTCGTGGCTCCCTTCGCGGCCAAGGTGAAGGCGACGATCGACGACGATTTCCACTTCTACCAGCTGATCCGCGAGGTGCTGGTCGCCAACCTGCACAACCACTCGACGAACATCTGCATCGAGGTCGGCCGCCAGAACACACCGTCGCATTGCCGGCCCTCCTTCGTCGACCTGGAGGACGCGCTGAAATCGGTGAAGCAGGCGTCATGATCCGGCTGGCTCTTCTTCTGCTTCTGGCCGCGGCTCCGGTCGCGGCGCAGACCGTGACGGTGCGATCCGGCGAACACGGCACGTTCACGCGCCTGGCCTTCGACCTTCCCGCCGGAACGCGCTGGACGCTGGGCGAAGGCGCCGTACCCGGAACGAGGCAACTGACCTTCGATCCCGCGCCGAGCCGCATCGACACCGGCGGGGTCTTTGCCCGCATCGCCCGCGAACGGGTCGCCGATCTCGCCCCCGTGGCGGGCGGCGGGCTTGCGCTGATGCTGGGGTGTCGGTGCGACGTCGACAGCTTCATGCAGGGCACGCGGATGCTGGTGCTCGACATCTTCGAGTCGACCGAGCCGATGGCCGCGGCCGTTCCCGAAACCGCAGGGATGGCGCCGGCGCCGCTCGACGTTCCTGACGCGCTGACGTCGGTCAACCTCGGCGTGATGCCGCGCCTCGGGCCGGGTCTCGCACCCGCGCTTGGGCCGTTCGACCCGGACGACGCCCGGCGCGCGCTCGAGACCGTCGGGCCGACCTCCGGCTCTCTGATCCCCGACATCGCGCAGGCGGTGGCGGATTCGGCCGGCGCCGGCATCCTCGAGCTCGCCGACGCGTACGACCCCGCGCCGGAGGCGCCCGAACCGGTCACCGAAACCAGTGCGCCGCAATTCGATCCGGCGTCGACCACGCGCACGCTCGAAGAGGACAGGGTCCGCATCGGGGTCGAAGGCTGCATTCCGGATTCGCGCCTGATCGCGGGCGCCGACGCCGGCGCGCCCGACGTGGTCTCGGTGTTCCTGGCACGCGACCAGCTTGTGTCCGAACTGGGCCGGCCGTCGCAGGAGATGGTGGCGCTGCAGCGCGATCGCATGCTGGCGCTGGGGTTCGGCGCCGAGGCGCGCGCCCTGTCGGCCATCATCGAGCATGACGATGCGCCGGACCGCGTGAAGCAGGCGCTCAGCTACCTCGTCGACGGCGAAAGCGACCCCGACGGCATCTTCCGCGACCAGCTGGGCTGCCGGAACCAGGCCGCGCTCTGGGCGCTGCTGACCGACGACGTGCGGACGACCGCCGTCGATCTGGACACCGACGCCATGTTGCAGAACTTCGAGATGCTGCCCGAAGCGCTGCGCCGGCATCTTGGAACCGAGATGGCCGACACTCTGGTGAGGATCGGCGAGCCCGACGCCGCGCGGATGCTGATCTCGCGGCTGGAACGCACCCACGGTGGCGCGACGGATGCGCTGAAGGTCGCGACCGCCGGGATCGATCTGCACAACGGCGACACCGACGCCGCCGCCGAAGCGGTGGGAGACGTGACCACGGCCAACGCCGAGGTGCTGCCCGACCTGACGGCCGTGCGCACGGATACCGCCTTCACCCAGGATCGCGCGGTCGATCCCGAAACGCTGGACGTGGCCGAACTGCTCTGGCGCGAACGGCGCATGGATGCCGAGGGCGCAGAGGCGGCGCGCGCCTACGTGCGCGGCCTGCTGAGCCATTCGCGCTTCGACGAGGCGATCGCGATCTTCAGGAGCGACCCGCTGCCCGAGGACGTGTCGGAGGGTCTGAAGCGCGACATCGTGGCCCGGCTGGCCCGCGACGCGCAGGACGTGACCTTTCTGAAGCACATGATGCCGCAGGCCTCGGTCGACCTGCATCCGCAGGACCGCGTCCTGGTCCGTCCCGTGGCCGAGCGCCTGATCGCGAGCGGCCTGCCGGATGCCGCCCTGTTCCACCTGAACGCAGCCACCTTGGCGCCGAACGATGCCGACCGCGTGCTGTTGGCCCGCGCGTTGCTGGCACTGGACCGTTTCGCCGAGGCCGAAGAGCGGATCATGGGCATGGACGACCCGGAGGCGCGCAAGCTGCGGGCCGAGATCCGCGAGGCGATGGGCGACTTCGCCTATGCCGCCAGCGCCTTCGCATCGCTCGGCGACACCGAGGCGGCACAGCGCGCGGCCTGGTTGGGCAGCGCCTGGTCGGAACTGGACTCGGCACCCGAAAAGGTCTTCGCGGACGCCGCGACGCTCGTGACCACGCAGCCGGAACCGCTGCCGACCGGGGCCCGGCCGGAACTGTCCGAGATCGAGGCACTGGTCGGAGACAGCGCGCAGATGCGCGCGACGCTCGATGCGCTGCTGTCGCGCACCGGGATCGGGGCCGAAGACGCGGGGGCGTCAAGCGAAAATTAACGTCCACGGGCGTAGCTGGAACTGCCGGGCAGAAGCCCCGGTCTCGCAGCGGGACTGCATGCCATGAACGGCGTCGAAAAATCCGGGCTCTTCCAGCCCACCATTCTACTCGCCCTCGCGTTGATGGCGATCATCGCGATGATGATCCTGCCGATGCCCTCGTGGGTGCTGGACATGGGGCTTGCCGCGTCCTTCGGCCTGGCGATCCTGATCTTCACGGTCACGCTGTTCATCCAGAAGCCGCTCGATTTCTCGGCCTTCCCGACCATCCTGCTGACGTCGCTGATGCTGCGGCTGTCGCTCAACGTCAGCTCGACCAAGCTCATCATCGGCGAGGGGCATACCGGAACGGGCGCCGCCGGCGACGTGATCCAGGGCTTCGCCAACTTCGTGATGGGCGGTTCGGTCTTCATGGGTCTCGTGGTCTTCGGCGTTCTGATGATCGTGAACTTCGCGGTCATCACCAAGGGCGCGGCCCGCATGGCCGAGGTGTCGGCGCGTTTCGCGCTGGACGGGATGCCCGGCAAGCAGCTCGCGATCGATTCCGACATGTCGGCCGGCGCCATCGACCACGCCGAGGCCAAGGCCCGGCGCGAGAACGAACTGCAGGAGACGACGTTCTTCGGTTCGCTCGACGGTGCGTCGAAATTCGTCAAGGGCGACGCGGTCGCCGGCCTTCTGATCACCGCGCTGAACCTCGTGATGGGCATCATCATGGGGGTCTTCGTGCACGGCATGCCCGCCGGCCTGGCGTTCGAGACCTACGCGATCCTCACGGTCGGCGACGGCCTCGTCACGCAGATCCCCGCGGTGATCATCTCGATCGCGGCGGGCCTTCTGTTGGCGCGCGGTGGCTCGACCGGCTCGACCGACAGCGCGCTGTCCGAGCAGCTGGGCCGCCACCCGGCGGCGCTGGCGACCGTCGGCATCCTGATGGCCTTCTTCGCCTTCGTCCCGGGCCTGCCCTTCGTTCCGTTCATGCTGGGCGCGATCGTCCTCGGCGGCACGGCGTGGTGGCTGTCGAAGCGCGAGCCCGCCAGCGACGGCGACGACATCGAGGATACCGGCCCCGTCGTCCCGCGCGACAAGCCGATCGGCGACGTGCTGGACCTCGACGACATCCACGTCGAGTTCGCCGGCGACCTCGTGAACATGGTGCTCGACCCCGGCACGGGGCGGGACGCGCGCATCTCGAACATGCGCAACCACGTCGCGTCGAACTACGGGCTGATCCTGCCCGAGATCCGCCTTACGGACTCGAGCCTTCTGCCGACGGGCACCTATGCGATCCGCATCCACGGCGTCGAGATGGCGCGCGGCGCGCTGCACCCAGACCTGGTGCTGGCGCTGATCCCCGAGGAGGGGGGCGCGCTGCCCCGCGGCCACGACGTGAACGAGCCCGTCTACGGCGCGCCCGCGCGCTGGATCAAGCCGGACGACCAGGACAACGCCTCGCTCGCCGGTCTCACCGTCGTCACGCCCACCGAGGTGCTGGCGACGCACCTGCTCGAGATCATCCGCCGCAATTTCCCGCGCCTGCTGACGCTCAAGGCGCTGCGCCGCCTGCTGGACGAGATGGTGTCGCTGACCAACGCCGCCCGCAGCGAGGCAAACCGCAAGCTGCTCGAGGAGCTGATCCCCGACAAGGTGCAGGTCGACACGCTGCTTCAGGTCCTGCGCCTGCTGCTGGACGAACAGGTCTCGATCCGCAACCTGCCGCTGATCCTCGAGGCGATCGCCGAGACGCGCGGCCATCACAATGCGCCCGAGACGATCTGCGAACACGTGCGCCAGCGCCTGAGCTTCCAGCTCGTGGCCGGCATGCGGCGCGAGGACGGCACCATCCCGCTGATCCAGCTTGCCCCGGAATGGGAGGATACCTTCGCCGCGCACCAGATCGACGGCAGCCAAGGCGGCCTCGACGTCGCCCTGCCGCCCGACCGGTTCGAGGCGCTGACCGCGGGCCTCGCGCACGAGATCGGCGATGCCAGCGGGCGCGGCGTGTTCCCGGCGGTGATCACCTCGGCCCGGCGCCGGCGCTTCCTGCGCACGGTGATGGCCGCCAAGGGGATCAACAACCCGGTCATGTCGTTCGAGGAAATCGGTGTCGAGGCGCGCCCGTCGCTGGTGGGGACGGTGGCCGCCTGATGCCGATCGAGGAAGCCTTCGGCGCCGCGAGCGTGCTGGCCTGGGGCAGCCTCATCGTGTTCCTGCGGGTGGCCGCGGCCATGTTCGTGCTGCCGGGGCTGGGCGAGCAATGGCTGTCGGTCCAAGTCCGCCTGCTGCTGGCCATCATGCTCACCGCCGCGATCGCGCCGGCCGTGGTGCCGCAGCTCGACATTCCCGACCCGTCGCTCGGCAGCTTCCTGCGCGCGCTGGCGACCGAAACGATATCCGGCCTGTTCATGGGCATGATGCTGCGACTCTTCATCCTCGCGATCCAGACGGCGGGCTCGATGATGGCGCAATCGACGTCGCTGTCGCAGATCATGGGGCAGGCGGGCATCGACCCGCTGCCGGCGATGGGCCACGTGCTGACGGTGTCGGCGCTGGCGCTGCTGATGGCGACGGGCTTCCACGTCAAGGCCGCGGCCTACCTGATCCTGTCCTACGACATCCTGCCGCCGCTGGAATTCCCCAGCCCCGGCGCGGTGGCCGATGCCGGGCGACGCCGCGTGGCCGAAAGCTTCGCACTGGCGTTCAGCCTGGCACTGCCCTTCGTGATCCTGTCGGTCCTCTACAACCTCACTTTGGGCGTCATCAACAAGGCGATGCCGACGCTGATGGTCGCCTTCGTCGGCGCCCCGGTGATCACCCTGGGGGCCGTGGCGCTTCTGTTCCTGACGGCACCGTTGGCGCTGACCGTGTGGCTCGAGGCGGTCGAGGTCTTCCTCGCCGCGCCGTTCCGGTAGCCGCGCATGGCCGAGGAAGAAGGCGCCGAAAAGAGCCACGAGGCATCCCCGCGCAAGCTGGAAAAGGCGCGCGAGAAGGGCGAGGTTCCCCGATCCACCGACCTCATGACCACGATGGTCTACCTGGGCGTCCTGCTGGTGGGCCTCGGCTTCGGCGGGCGCGCGATGACGTCCTTCGCGGACGCGCTGGTGCCCTTCCTCGCCCAGCCCGAGCGGCTGGCGCCGCTGTTCTTCAAGGACGGCGCGCCGGCGATTGCCGCATCGGTCATGCAGGCGACGATGGTCCCGGTCGTGCCGATCATGCTGGTGCCGGGACTTCTGGTGCTCCTGCTGCTTCTGGCGACTCGGACGATCCTGTTCACGCCGTCCAAGCTGGTGCCCAAGTTCAGCCGCCTGTCCCCGATCGAAGGCGCGAAGAACAAGTTCGGCCGCAAGGGCCTGTTCGAGTTCGCAAAGAGCTTCGTCAAGCTGATGATCTATTCCTGCGTCCTCGCGATCTTCCTGGCCACGCAGATGGAGGACATCGTCGGCCTGATGCGCGCCAGCCCGGCCGAGGGCACGGTGTTCCTGGTCGGCAAGATGATGCGCTTCCTGACCATCGTGGTGGTGATCGCGGGCGCGATCGGCTTGCTCGACTTCTTCTTCCAGCAGGCCGAGCACCTGCGCAAGA
Source organism: Citreimonas sp. (assembly GCF_042096055.1). NCBI lineage: Bacteria > Pseudomonadati > Pseudomonadota > Alphaproteobacteria > Rhodobacterales > Roseobacteraceae > Citreimonas > Citreimonas sp. The sequence goes on from NZ_JBELMH010000011.1 coordinate 30,205, forward strand.
ACCGCATGACCCACAAGGAGATGCGCGACGAGTTCAAGGAATCCGAGGGCGATCCGTACATCAAGCAGCAGCGCCGCCAGAAGGCCCAGGAAATCGCCCTCAGCCAGATGATGCAGGACGTGCCGGGCGCGGATGTGGTCATCGTGAACCCGACGCACTACGCCGTCGTGCTGAAGTGGAGCCGCGCCGCCGGCTCGGCCCCGGTCTGCGTCGCCAAGGGCCAGGACGAGGTCGCGCTGAAGATCCGCGAGATCGCCGCCGAGGCCGGCGTGCCGATCCGGTCCGACCCGCCGACCGCGCGCGCGCTGCACGCCACGACCCGCATCGGCGACGAGATCGCGCCCGAGCATTACGAACCGGTCGCCGCGGCGATCCGCTTTGCCGAGGACATGCGCCGGCGCGCGCGCGAAAGGGGCTGGGGATGACCGAGAAGCTGGACGAGCTGCAGCCGGTGACCGAGGCGATGCGCGACCGGGCGCTGGAAAGCCACCGCCGCAACCTGGCCGAAAGCCGCCGCATCGCCCACGAGGTGTCCGAGATCGACGCGCTGCGCCGCGCCGCGCAGCAGGACTGGGCCGGCCTCGGCGCGCACCGGATGCTGGGCGCGGACCGGCTGTGGAACGGGTGGCTGCTGAACCGCCGGGCCACGCTGCTGCAGCAGGCCGCCATGGCCCGCGCGCGCGAGCACGACAGCCAGGCCGCCGCGCGCAAGGCGCTGGCGCGGCACGACGCGCTCGAGGACCTCTCGCGCCAGCAGGCGAAGGACCGCCGCCAGACCCGCGACCGGGCCGAGACCGAGCGCCTGCAGGCGCTGGGCATCCTGTCCGCCGGCGGCGCCGACTAGCCGCTCACACCGGCGCGACGGGCGCTTCGCGACCGCCCTTGGCGGCTGGCCAATCCCGCGATCATGCGGCATTGTCCGCGCCAATCGCCAAGGGAGACGCGCCATGGGGTTCGGCAAGGGCTGCCACCTGCATCTGATCGACGGATCGGCCTACATTTTCAGGGCGTTTCACGCGCTGCCGCCTCTGGTGCGGAAGTCCGACGGCCTGCCGATCGGTGCTGTCAGCGGCTTTTGCAACATGCTGCACCGCTACGTCGAGGCCAACACCGGCCCCGACGCCCCGACGCACGTCGCGGTGATCTTCGACAAGGGCAGCCACACCTTCCGCAACGACCTCTACGACCAGTACAAGGCGAACCGCGACGCCATGCCCGAGGACATGCGCCCGCAGATCCCCCTGACCCGGCGCGCAACCGAGGCGTTCAACATCGCCTGCAAGGAGATCGAGGGCTTCGAGGCCGACGACATCATGGCCACGCTCGCCTGCCAGGCGCGCGACGCGGGCGGGCGGGTGACGATCATCAGCAGCGACAAGGATCTGATGCAGCTGGTGGGCGACGGGGTCGAGATGCTCGACCCGATGAAGAACCGCGTGATCGACCGCGACGGCGTGCTCGAGAAGTTCGGCGTGCCGCCCGAGCGTGTGGTCGACGTGCAGGCGCTGGCCGGCGACAGCGTCGACAACGTGCCCGGCGCGCCGGGGATCGGCCTCAAGACCGCGGCGCTGCTGATCAACGAGTTCGGCTCGCTCGAGGACCTGCTCGACCGCGCCGAGGAGATCAAGCAGCCCAAGCGCCGCCAGACCCTGATCGAGAAGCGCGACCAGATCGAGCTGTCGAAACGGCTCGTGCAGCTCGACTGCCATATGGACCTGCCCTTCACCCTGGACGAGCTCGAGGTGCGCGAGCCGGACACCGAGACCCTTCTGGACTTCCTCGCCGAGATGGAGTTCCGCACCCTGTCGAAGCGGATCGCCGAGGCGAAGGGCGCCGAGGCTCCGGTCATCCCCGAGAAGACCACCGACCCGTCGGCCGAACCTGCCCTGCCCAAGATGCCGGCGATCGACACCGACGCCTATGTCTGCATCCGCGACGCGCAGACGTTGGCGCAATGGGCCGCCGCCGCCTACGCCCGCGGCTACGTCGCTCTCGACACCGAGACGACCGGCCTGAACGAGATGCTGTGCGATCTCGTCGGCGTGTCGCTGTGCATCGAGCCGGGGCAGGCCGCCTACGTGCCGCTGGCGCATCGCGACGGCGCGGGCGACGACCTGTTCGACGGCGATGCACTGAGCGCGGGCCAGATCCCGATGGACGAGGCTCTGGCGATCCTCAAGCCGCTGCTCGAGGACCCGGCGGTCCTGAAGATCGGGCAGAACATGAAATACGACGCCAAGGTGCTGGGACGCTACGGCATCGCGGTCGCACCGATCGACGACACGATGCTGATGTCCTACGCGATGCATTCCGGGCTGCACGGCCACGGCATGGACACGCTGGCGGAACGGTACCTCAGCCACACCTGCGTGCCGATCAAGGAGCTGATCGGCTCGGGCAAGGCGCAGGTTACCTTCGACCGCGTGCCCATCGACAAGGCCACGATCTACGCGGCCGAGGATGCCGACGTGACGCTGCGCCTGTGGAAGACGTTCAAGCCGCAGCTGCACCGCGCCCGCGTCACCCGCGTCTACGAGGGGCTGGAACGCCCCATGGTGCCCGTCCTGGCCGAGATGGAGCGCGCCGGCATCAAGGTCGACCGCGACGTGCTGTCCCGCATGTCCGGCGCCTTCGCGCAGAAGATGGCGCAGCTCGAATCCGAGATCCACGAGCTGGCCGGCGAGAAGTTCAACGTCGGCAGCCCCAAGCAGCTGGGCGAGATCCTGTTCGACAAGTTCTCGCTTCCCGGCGGCAAGAAGGGCAAGACCGGCGCCTATGCCACCGGCGCCGACGTGCTCGAGGATCTGGCGACGGAACACGACCTGCCCGCGCGCGTGCTCGACTGGCGGCAGATCAGCAAGCTGAAATCGACCTACACCGACGCGCTGCAGACCCACATCAACGCCGACACCGGCCGCGTGCACACCTGCTATTCGATCGCCGGCGCGAACACCGGGCGGCTCGCCTCGAACGAGCCCAACCTGCAGAACATCCCCGTGCGCTCCGAGGAAGGCCGCCGCATCCGCGAGGCTTTCGTCGCGGACGAGGGCAAGGTGCTGGTCAGCCTCGACTATTCCCAGATCGAGCTGCGCATTCTCGCCCATATGGCCGGCATCGACGAGCTGAAGCAGGCCTTCGCCGAGGGGCAGGACATCCACGCGCTGACGGCGTCGGAGATGTTCAACGTGCCGCTGGACCAGATGACGCCCGAGGTGCGCCGCCAAGCCAAGGCGATCAACTTCGGCGTGATCTACGGCATCTCGGGTTTCGGCCTGGCGCGCAACCTGCGCATCCCGCGGGCCGAGGCGCAGGGCTTCATCGACCGCTATTTCGAGCGGTTCCCCGGCATAAGGCGCTACATGGACGACACGGTGGCCTTCGCCAAGGAACACAAGCGTGTCGAGACGCTGTTCGGCCGCGTGATCCACACGCCCGAGATCAGCGCATCGGGCCCCCGCGCGGGATTTGCCCGCCGCGCGGCGATCAACGCGCCGATCCAGGGCACCGCGGCCGACATCATCCGCCGCGCGATGGTGCGCATGCCCGACGCCATCGACGGCCTGCCGGCGCGGATGCTGCTGCAGGTGCACGACGAACTGCTGTTCGAGGTCGAGGCGGGCGCCGCCGACGACCTGATCTCCGCCGCCCGAACGGTGATGGAGGGTGCCGCCGACCCGGTGGTCAAGCTCGACGTGCCGCTGGTGGTCGATGCGGGGCAGGGCGCCAACTGGGCGGCCGCGCACTAGGCAAGGGCGCGCAATGCGCACGAAAAAGGGCCCGTGACATCGGTCACGGGCCCTTCTCATGTCCGCTTCGAACCGATCAGAACGGGCTGTCGGGGAAGTAGAACTGCTCGGCGTTCTCCGGCGTGATGATCTCGCTGCCGATGATGAAGCGGCCCGACACCGGGGTGTTCGAGACGAGGCCCAGCGCCGTCAGCTCGATCGCCGTGGCGATCTGCGCCGGCGGGTAGGTCACGTTCACGGGCAGCATCGGGTCGCCGTCCATGATGCGCTTGATGATCTGCTTCATGCCGGCGCCGCCGACGACCCACATCTCCTCGTTGCGGTCCGCCTGCGCGATCGCCTCGAGCACGCCGATCGCCATGTCGTCGTCCGACGCCCAGACCGCGTCGATGTCTTCGTACTTCGACAGGAAGTCCTGCATCACGTTGAAGGCGTCGTCGCGGTTCCAGTTGCCGTGCTGCATGTCCAGCACGTTGATGCCCGACCCTTCGATGGCCGCCTGGAACGCCTCGACCCGCTCGTTGTCGAGCGTGGTGGGGATGCCGCGCAGCACCACGATGTTGTCGCCGTCGTTCAGGTTCTCGGCGAAGTACTCGCCGGCGACGCGGCCGAAGCCGGGGTTGTCGCCCGCGACGTACAGGTCCTCGATCCCCTCGACCGACAGGCCGCGGTCGACGACGGTGACCCAGATGCCCTGTTCCTTGACCGCCTGCACCGGGCCGGTCAGCGGCTCGGATTCGAAGGGCAGCACGACCAGCGCGTCGATGTCGCGGGTGGCGACCATGTCCTCGATGTCGTTGACCATGGTGCCCGCGTCGCCGGCCGTCGACAGCACGAACTCGAGCTGCGGATAGGTCTCTTCCAGGCGCGCGATGCTTTCCTGCGCGTGGTAGTTGAGACCGCCCATGAAGCCGTGCGTGGCCGACGGAATGGCGACGCCGATGGTCATGGTTTCGTCCTGCGCCAGGGCAGGGCCCGAGACCAGCGCCAGACCCAGCGCGGCGCCCTTCAGGATCGTTCTGCGTTGCATGTGTTTCCTCCCATGAATGCCGGTTATTCGGCGGACTTGCCCTGCCGCTGCAAGACGACGGCAAGGATGACGATGACGCCCTGGATCGTGCCGTTCAGGTACGGCGAGACGATCGAGGCGAGATTCAGGATGTTGTCGATGAGGCTGAGGATCAGCACGCCGATCACGGTGCCCCAGACGCGGCCGAAGCCGCCCTTCAGCAGCGTGCCGCCGATGATCACGGCCGCGATCGCCTCGAGCTCCCACAGCACGCCGGTCGAACCCGAGGCCGAGCCGAGGCGCGGCACGTACATGATGGTCGCGACGCCGACCAGCACGCCCAGAAGCACGTAGGTGGCCATCCGCACCCGGTCGACCTTGACGGCCGAGTACTTGGCGACCTGCTCGTTGGCGCCGATGGCTGCGCAGTGGCGCCCGAACGGCGTCTTGCGCATCGCCAGCTCGCCCAGGATCGCGACCAGCGCGAAGACGATGATCGGCCACGCGATCCCGAGGATGCCGTCGTAGTAGACCGGCCGGTAGAAGGTGCGCGCCTCGAAATCCAGCGACAGCGTGCCGCCGTCCGCCAGCCACGTGGTCAGCGAGCGGTAGACGCCCATCGCCCCCAGCGTGACGATGAACGCCTCGATCCGGACCTTGGCGATCAGCACCCCGTTGAGCAGCCCCGCGCACAGGCCCGCCAGCAGCGCCACGCACATGCCGGCCGCCACCAGTGGCACGCCGATGCCCAGCGTCGGGATCAGCGCGTTCATGGCCAGGATCATCACCCCCGCGACGAACGCCGCCATCGAGCCCACGGACAGGTCGATGCCGCCGGCGGTGATGACGAAGGTCATGCCCACGGCGATGATGCCGATGAAGGCCGAGCGCGCCAGCACGTTGGTCACGTTGCCGTAGCTGAGGAAGTTGCTGTTGAGCAGCGCGCCCAGCACGATCAGCGCGATCAGCGCCAGGACGGGCCCCAGCACGTGCAGCGGAAGGCTGCGCCGTTTCGCCTGTCGGGGTGCCGCGGTGGTGTCGGTCATGCACTTGCTCCGGTCAACTCGCCGACGCCCATGGCGCGGCGCAGGATCGCGTCCTCGGTTATCTCGTCGCCGCTCAGCTCGCCGGCGATGTGGCCCCGGCCCATGACGACCACGCGATCGGCCAGCCCGATCACCTCGGGCAGCTCGGACGAGACGACGATGACGCTCTTGCCCGCCGCGGCGAGCGCGGCGATGAATTCGTAGATCTGCTGCTTGGTGCCGATGTCGATGCCGCGCGTCGGCTCGTCGATGATGACGATCTGCGGCTCGGCCAGCATGGTCTTGGCCAGCAGCAGCTTCTGCTGGTTGCCGCCCGACAGGCTGCCGGCGGCCATCTCGCGGTCGTTCACGCGGATGTCGAACTCGTCGATCGCGCGGGTCAGCGCGGCGTCCTCGGCGGTGTTGTCGATGAACAGCTTGCCGAACCGGTCCAGCGCCAGCAGCGTCAGGTTCTGGGTCAGCGACTTGCCCAGCAGCAGGCCCTTCTCCTTGCGGTCCTCGGTCAGGTAGACCAGCCCCGCCTGCCGCGCCGAAAGGACCGAACCCGGCTTGACCGCGCGGCCGTTCACCCGGACCGACCCGGTCGCCGGGCGCAGGCCGACGATGCCCTCCATCAGTTCGGTCCGGCCGGCGCCGACCAGGCCGGCGAAGCCCAGAACCTCGCCGCGGCGCAGGGTGAAGGAGGCGTCGCGCACCCGGCCGGGCACGGTCAGCCCCTCGACCTCCAGCACCACGTCGTCCTGCGGCGTGGCCTTGGCGGGGAACAGGTCGGACAGTTCGCGGCCGACCATGGTTTCGGCCATCGCGTGTTCGGTGAAGCCCTCGGCGGCGCGGGTGACGATGTGCGCGCCGTCGCGCAGCACGGTCACCCTGTCGGCGATCCGCGCGATCTCGTCCAGCTTGTGCGAGGTGTAGAGGATCGCGGTCCCCCGTTCCTTCAGCCGGGCGATCTGGTCCAGCAGCACGTCGGTCTCGCGCGCGGTCAGCACGGCCGTCGGCTCGTCCATGATCAGCACGCGGGCGTTGCGCCCCAGCGCGCGGGCGATCTCGACCATCTGGCGGTTCGGCACCGACAGGTCGCGGATGCGCGTGCGCGGATCGACATGGCAATCCAGCCGCGCCAGAAGCTCGCGCGCCTCGTCCTGCATCGCCTTGTGGTCCAGGAACGGGCCGCGCTTCTTCTCGCGGCCCAGAAAGATGTTCTCCTCGACCGTCAGCTGCAGCGCCAGGTTGAACTCCTGGTGGATCATCAGGATGCCGGCGTTCTCGGCCTCGCGCTGGTCGGCGAAGCGCACCGGCTGGCCGTCGAGCAGCAGCTTGCCTTCGGTCGGGGAAAGGTAGCCGCCGAGGATCTTCATCGTCGTCGACTTGCCGGCGCCGTTCTCGCCGATCAGCGCGTGCACCTCGCCCGGGATCAGCGAGAAGTCGACCCCGTGCAGCACCCGGATCGGCCCGAAGGCCCGGGTGATCCCGCGCGCTTCGAGGATTGCCGTCACGGCGTCACCCAGGCCGCGTCGCGTCTGGACGAGCGCACGCAGGCATCGACGAAGGCGACGCCCTCGACCCCGTCCGCGATGGTCGGGAAAACGACGCCCTCGGGCAGGGCCGCCCCGGTGCGTGCGGCGCGGATCGCCTGCGCGGCCTCGCCGTAGATGTTGGCGAAGGCCTCGAGGAAGCCCTCGGGGTGGCCCGGCGGCGTGCGCGTCAGCCGGCGCGAGCCGTCGGTCGTCGCGGCCGCGGCGCGGGTGACGATCTCGGTCGCACCGCCCAGCGGCGTCACCATCAGCTTGTTCGGCTCTTCCTGGTGCCATTCCAGGCCGGCCTTGGTGCCGTAGACCCGCAGGACCAGGGCGTTTTCCTTGCCGGCCGCGACCTGGCTGCACCACAGCATCCCGCGCGCGCCGCCCTCGAAGCGCAGCATGACATGCGCGTTGTCGTCCAGCGTGCGGCCGGGGACGAAGCTGTGCAGGTCGGCGGCCAGCGCCGTGGGCACGAGGCCCGTGGTGAAGCGCACGAGGTTGAAGGCATGCGTGCCGATGTCGCCCGTCGCCCCGCCCGCGCCCGAGCGTTCGGGATCGGTGCGCCACGCGGCCTGCTTGTTGTCCGGCGCGGGCTGCTCGGCCAGCCAGTCCTGCGCGTATTCGACCTGCACCAGCCGGATGTCACCAAGATCGCCGCGCGCGATGCGGGCGCGGGCCTCGCGCACCAGCGGGTAGCCGGTGTAGTTGTGCGTCAGGATGAACTGCGCGTCCGACTTCTCGGCCAGCTTCGCCAGCTTCTTCGCATCCGCCAGCGTCCCGGTCAGCGGCTTGTCGCAGATCACGTGGATGCCGCGCTTGAGGAACTCGCGCGCGACGGGCAGGTGCATGTGGTTCGGCGTCACGATGGCGACCGCCTCGATCCCGTCCTTCAGCCGCGCCTCGCGCTTTGCCATCTCGGCGTAGTCGGCATAGGTCCGGTCGGCGGGCAGGCCGATCGCCTCGGCCGAGGCGCGCGCCCGTTCCTCGGTCGACGACAGCGCGCCGGCGACCAGCTGGAATTCCGCGTCGAGCCGCGCGGCGATGCGGTGCACGCCGCCGATCAGCGCGCCCTGGCCACCGCCCACCATGCCCAGCCGGATCGGGCCGGTCCGTTCGGAAAATCGGCTCATGAGTCCAGCCCCAGCATCTTGCGGTTGGCCGCGGCGTCGGTGCCGCCGTCGGCGAAATCGTCGAAGGCGTACGGCGTCACGCGGATGATGTGATCGCGGACGAAGGCCGCGCCCTCGCGCGCGCCGTCCTCGGGGTGCTTGAGCGCGCATTCCCATTCCACGACGGCCCAGCCGCCGAAATCCATCGCCGCCAGCTTCGAGAAGATCGCCCCGAAATCGACCTGCCCGTCACCCGGCGAGCGGAAGCGCCCGGCCCGGTCGACCCAGGACTGGTAGCCGCCATAGACGCCCTGCCGGCCGGTCGGGTTGAACTCGGCGTCCTTCACGTGGAACGCGCCGATCCGCTCGGCGTAGATGTCGAGGTTGTCGAGGTAGTCGAGGCATTGCAGCACGTAGTGGCTGGGATCGTAGAGCATCTTCGCGCGCGCATGCTGGTCCACGCGATCGAGGAACATCTCGAAGGTGACGCCGTCGTGCAGGTCCTCGCCCGGATGGATCTCGTAGCATAGGTCGACGCCGTGGGAATCGGCCAGGTCCAGCAGCGGGCGCCAGCGGCGGGCAAGCTCGTCGAACGCCATGTCCACCAGACCGGCGGGCCGCTGCGGCCACGGGTACACGTAGGGCCAGGCCAGCGCGCCCGAGAACGTCGGCAGCGTCGTCAGCCCCATGTTGGCCGAGGCGCGGATCGTCTTCTCGACCTGGTCGACCGCCCATTTCTGCCGCGCGGCGGGGTCGCCGTGCACCGAGGGGCTGGCGAACCCGTCAAAGACCATGTCGTAGGCCGGGTGTACCGCGACCAGCTGGCCCTGCAGGTGGCAGGCAAGGTCGGTGACCTCGATGCCGTTCTCGCGCGCCTGGCCCAGCCAGTCGTCGCAATAGTCGCGGCTGTCCGCCGCCTTCTCGAGGTCGATCAGCCGGGCATCCCAGCTGGGCACCTGCACGCCCGCGTAACCGCACTCGGCGGCCCAGCGGGTGATGCTTTTCCAGCTGTCGAACGGCGCTTCGTCCCCTGCGAATTGCGCAAGGAAAAGGGCGGGGCCCTTGATTGTCTTCACGGTGTCCTCCCATCCGCGCCGATTTCCTCCCCCGGCGCGTCTGTAAACGTTTGCAGGAGATGGTGACAAAGAATGAAATCGTTTACAACATTTTTCTGACGGGCCATTCTGGACGCGTGAAAGGGACGGGATGGACCGAAAAGTCGCCACGATTCAAGATGTTGCCAAGGCCGCCGGCGTCTCGACCGCCACGGTCAGCCGCACCCTGTCGCGGCCGTCCGTCGTCGCGCCCACCACGCGCGAGGCGGTGCTGAACGCGGTCGCCGCGACCGGCTACCGGGTCAACGCCACCGCGTCGAATCTGCGCCGGCAGCGCACCGGGTCGGTGATCGTGCTGCTGCCCAACATCGCCAACCCGTTCTTCTCGCAGATCCTCGCCGGGCTCGCCTCGGTCCTGACGCCCGCGCAATACGGCATGCTGATCGCCGACACGCAGGCCGGCCCCGACCCCGACCAGCGGTTCCGGCACTACCTGACGTCCGGCCAGGCCGACGGGATCGTGCTGCTGGACGGCACGCTTTCGCCCGCGTCGCTGGACATCCGCGGCCGGCCCCCGGTCGTGATGGCCTGCGAATGGATGGCGCGGGACCTGCCGTCGGTGCGGGTCGAGAACGGCAAGGGCGCCGCCATGGCGGTCGGGCACCTGGCGCAGCTCGGCCACCGCAAGATCGGCCACGTCACCGGCCCGCGCGGCAACCGCCTGACCGAGACGCGCCTCGACGGCTTTCGCGCCGCGGTGGCGTCGGTCGGCCTTCAGGCCCGCCCCGACTGGATCCTCGAGGGCGATTTCAGCATGGATTCCGGCGCCGCCGCCGCCCGCGCCTGGCTGGACATGACCGACCGGCCCACCGCACTGTTCTTCTCGTCCGACGAGATGGCCGTCGGCTTCATGGGCGCCGTCCAGCGCGAGGGCGTTTCGATCCCCGGCGACGTGTCGGTCGTCGGCTTCGACAACATCGAGATCGCCCAGCACCTCAGCCCCGCGCTGACCACGATCCGCCAGCCGCGCACGCAGATCGGCATCCGCGCGGCCGAGCTGCTGCTGGGCATGATCGAAAGCGGCACGCGCTCCGGGCCGTCCGACGTGATCGAGATCGAGTTCATCCCCCGCGACAGCGCCGGCCCGCCGCCGCGGGTCTAATCAGCCCAGGAACCGACCCGCGACCGGCCCCGCCATCCACGCGATCTCGCCCCCGGCGATGGTGGCACAGACCCGGCCTGTCGCGGGTTCCATGACGACCAGGTCGGCGCGCAGCCCCGGCTCGATCCGCCCCCGGTCGTCCAGCCCCAGAAGCCTCGCGGGCCCGTCCGAGACCATCGCCCAGGCCGCCGCGTCGTCGCGCAGCCCCAGCTCGATGTAGCGCCGCGCGGCCCGCGCCGGCGCGGGGTAGTGGTAGTCGGACGCCAGCGCGTCGCACAGCCCCTCGGCCACCAGGTCCAGCGCCGAGGCATTGCCCGCATGGCTCGCCCCGCGCACCACGTTGGGCGCGCC
>NZ_JBELMH010000011.1:41302-56717 GCF_042096055.1 Citreimonas sp.
CCAGCGCCGAGGCATTGCCCGCATGGCTCGCCCCGCGCACCACGTTGGGCGCGCCCAGCACGATCGCGTCGCCGCCGTCGCGGGCGGCGCGCGCGGCCTCGGCCGTCTCGGGGAACTCGGACACGCGCACGCCCCGCGCGCGCCACGCGGTGCGATCCCCGGCGGTGCGGTCGTCGTGGCTGCCCATCGCGATGCCCCCGTCCGCCAGCCGCGCGCACAGCGCATCCAGCGCCGCCGGAACCCGGTCGGACGCATCGTGCAGCGCCTGCATCAGCGCCAGGTGCGCCTCGGGGTTGCGGCCCGACTTCAGCGCTTGGCCGGTCAGCCGCTGCGGCCGGCGCCCCTCGGCCAGTCGCGCGTGGGGCAGGTGATCGTTGAACACCACCATCGGGATGCCGAACCGGTCGATCATCGCCTCGGCCCGCCCGAACGCCTCCAGATAATGCGTCTCGAGCCGCATCTGCAGGCGCAGGTCCACCGGCACGGTGGGTGCCACGGCGGCGACGGCGGAAAACACCTCCTCGGCGAAGTCGGGCCCGCGCATGCCGCCCTCCCACGACCAGAACTGCGCCAGCACCGCCGTCGTGATCCCGTTGGCGGCAAGCTCGGCCGCCACGGCGACGACGCCCGCGTCCCGCTCGCGCAGCGCACCGCGCCGGGGCGCCATGTGCCGCTCGAACCCGTCGCCATGCGCGTCGACGATGCCGGCGCGGATTTCGTAGCCGCTCAGGTCGATCCGCCGCCCGGCCGCGCGTTCCGCGATGCGGCCTCCGGCCACCGACACCGGCGCGTCGTCCCAGCCGTCCGGCCGCAGGACCCGCGCGCCCTCCAGCGTCATCTCAATCGGCATCGCTCTCCTCGGGGCACAGCCCCAGCAGGCAGGCCAGCTGCTGCACCGGAAAGTACTCGGTCCAGTCCAGGTCCGGATCGAACCGCCCCTCTTCGAGGAACAGCGCCGTCTGCGCCATGACCACCGGCGACTGCATCATGAAGGTGTGCGTGACCGGCAAAGTGATATGCGCGTCCATGCCCTCGACCGCCGTCGCCTGGACCGAGACCTTGCCGTCGTCCACGCCCGGGATGATCGCCGAGAACGCGGGATTAAGCGTCTGCGACCCCGCGATCACGCCTAGCGTAAAATCGACCGGCGGCAGCATCTGCGGCAGGTCCTGCGGCCCGGTGCCCAGCTGCTGGCCGGCCGGCCCGTTCATCCATTCGAAGATTTCCAGCCCGCCCAGCTCGTCCACCAGCTCGCTGCCGTGGTTCGGCGGCGCCAGCATGACGACGCGGCCCAGACGCTCGGGCCGGTGATCGTGCAGCCAGAAGCGCAGCAGGATGCCGCCCATGGAATGCGTGACGAAATGGATCCGGCGCGCCCCGCACCGCGCGATGGCGTCCGGCAGCACGTCGTCCGCCAGCGCCTGCACCCGCGCCTGGGTCGACGGGTAGCCGGGCGTCAGCACGTAGTAGCCGCGCATCCGCAGGAACTGCCCCATCAAGGCCATCGAGTATTCCGTCCGGGCCAGCCCGTGCAGCACCACGACGCAATCCCGCGCCGCGGCGGGCGCCGCGAACATCGTCAGGCACAGCACGAAGACGAGGCGGGTCATGCCTTCGGGGATACCGCCGGGGCGGAGGCTGTGAAAGCGAAAACGGACCCGGCCCGCCTCAGCGGCGCAGCACCGACAGCCCGACGCCGCCCAGAACGACGGCCCCGGCCAGCAATGCGTCGGCGCCGGGCACTTCGCCCAGCAGCACGGCCCCGCCCGCCATCGCGATGACCGGCACGGTCAGCTGCGCGATCGCCGCCACCGTGCCCGGGATGCGCGGCAGCACCGAATACCACAGCGCGTATCCCATCCCCGAGGCGACCGCCCCCGACACCACGGCAAGGCCCAACCCCAGCGGCGTCGCCGGCTCGAACGCGCCCGGCAGGGCACCGGCCAGCACCAGCCCGGCGGGCGCGGCCAGCAGGAAATTCGCCATCGTGGCCGCCAGCGGGTCCGTGGATGCGCGCCCGGCCAGCGAATACACGCCCCAGCCCGCGCCCGCCGCGACCATGGCGAAGGCGTGCGGCAGGCTGACAGACACGCCGGCGCCGGGCCACAGCAGCCACGCCAGCCCACACAGCGCGACCGCCGCGCCGGCCCAGCGCAACGCGGGCGGCCGCTCGCCCTGCACCAGCGCGCCGGCGAACATGGTGATCTGCACGCAGCCGAACAGGATCAGCGCGCCAAGGCCCGCGTCCAGCGCCTGGTACGCAAAGGAAAAGCCGAAGATGTAGACGAACAGCCCCGCGACGCCCGGCACCCGTCCCGGCCCGCCCAAGGCCGGCCTGCGCCGCAACAGAAGCACCAGCGCCAGCAGCACGCAGGCCCCGGCGCCAAGGCGCACGGCGCCGAACGCCATCGCGCCAAGCTCGCCCGCGCCCACCGCCGCACGGTTGAGGACCGAGTTCGCCGCGAAGGAGGTCATCGTCAGGGCGATCAGCAGGAACAGGCGCATGGCCCCCGGCTTACGCCACCGCGAAGGCGCGCGCCAGCCGCCGCCCCGCACCTTCCCTTTGGCAAGAATACTCCGGGGGAGCCGCCGTCAGGCGGCGGGGGCAGAGCCCCAAAAGCGCGCCGTCGACCCCGCGCGCGACGGGCCCCGAAACAGCCCAATCCTTAAGAGAGCCTGAATCCGTCTCTGCAAGCAATTGATTTCATTGACGCGACTCGATGTCCCATCGTGGGACACCTCCCGGGGGCGTTCAGGCCACCATGTCCTCGGCCCGCTTCAGATCGACCGAGACGAGTTGGCTGACGCCCTGCTCCTGCATGGTCACGCCGAACAGCCGGTCCATCCGCGCCATCGTCACCGCGTGGTGCGTGATGATCAGGAACCGCGTGTCGGTGCGGCGGCACATCTCGTCCAGCATGTCGCACAGCCGCGTCACGTTCGCGTCGTCCAGCGGCGCGTCGACCTCGTCCAGCACGCAGATCGGCGCGGGGTTGGCCAGGAACACGCCGAAGATCAGCGCCAGCGCCGTCAGCGTCTGCTCGCCGCCCGACAGCAGCGACAGGACCGACAGCTTCTTGCCCGGCGGCTGGCACATGATCTCGAGACCCGCCTCCAGCGGGTCGTCGCTTTCGACCATCACCAGGTTCGCCTCGCCACCGCCGAAAAGGTGCCGGAACAGCATCGAGAAATTGGCGTTCACCTGCTCGAACGCCGTCAGCAGCCGTTCGCGCCCCTCGCGGTTGAGGCTGGCGATCCCGCTGCGCAGTGTGGCGACGGCCTCCTCGAGGTCGCGCTTTTCCTCGGCCAGCGTGTCGCGTTCGGTGCGGATCTCGACCGCGTCTTCCTCGGCCCGCAGGTTCACCGCACCCAATGCGTCGCGCGCGCGTTTCAGCCGGCTCACCTCGGTCTCGAGCGTGTCCGAATCCGGGATCGCGTCGGGGTCGGTGGCCAGCCGGTCCAGCAGCCGCGCCGGCGTGGTCTCGAGCTCGTCCTCGATGCGCGCGGCGGTCGCCTGGACGGTCTCGCGCGCGGCCTCGGTCCGGGCCTGCGCCGCGGCCCGTGCCTCGCGCGCCTCGCCGGCCAGCCGTTCGGCGTCGCGCTCGGCCATGACGGCGGCGCGCAGCGCGGTTTCGGCCGCGGTCAGCGCGTCGGATGCGGCCGCGCGGCGGTCCTCGGCGGTGTCGATCGCCTCGGCCAGCTCGGCGCGGCGCGCGGCGATCGCGGCGGGCGCGTCGGCGGCCTCGTCCAGCTCGGCCTGCGCGTCGTCGCGCCGGTCGGCCAGTTCGCGGGCCCGAGTCTCGGCCGTGGTCAGCCGGTGCCGCCAACCCGACAGCTCCTTCGTCACCGTCTGGGACCGCGCGGTGCGCGCCTGCCCCTCGCGGCGCAACTCGTCATGCGCCGAACGCCGCGCCATCATCGTCATGCGCGCGGCCTCGACGGTGATGCGCAGATCCTCGACCAGCGCGCGCGCCTCATCCAGATCGCCCAGATCCGCCAGCGCGCGCTCGGCCTCGGCCATCTGCGTGCGGGCGGCGGTCGCCTCGTCCTCGTGGCGCTGCACGGCCATCGACAGGCTTTCCAGCTTGCCCTCGGCCATGTCGCGGTCGGCCTCGGCCCGCGACTGGGCGCGCGTCGCGTCGGTCAGCGCGGCGTCGGCGGCACGGCGGGCCTCGCGCGCGGCGCGATCGGCCTCGGCCTGCTCGGCAAGCGCGGCGGCCAGCGCCTCGTGCGCGGCACGGGCACCCTCCAGCTTCGCGTCGGCCTCGGCCAACTCGTGCTTGAGCGCTTCCAGACGGTTGATCTGTTCCAGCCGCAGCGCGGCGGCCGAGGGCTGATCCTCGGCCCAGGCACGGTAGCCGTCCCAGCGCCACATGTCGCCGCGCCGGCTCACCAGTCGTTGGCCGGGTTTCAGAGCCGCCTGCAGGCCGGGGCCCTCGTCGGCGTCGACCAGCCCGATCTGGCCCATCCGGCGCCCTAGCACCTCGGGGACCGAGACGTGCTGCGCCAGCGACGTCACCCCGGCCGGCAGCGGCTGGTCCGCCTCGTAGGGCGGCAGCACCGCCCAGCCGGACGGGCCGTCGGCGTCGACCTCGGGCGCGCGCAACTCGTCCGCGAGCGCGGCGCCAAGCGCCTTCTCGAAGCCCTGTTCGACCTGCAGCCGGTCGAGGATCTGGCCCCCCTCGGCCGTGTCGCGCTCCAGCAGCCGGGCCAGGGCGGTGACCTCTGCCGACAGGGCTGTCGTCTCGCCCTCGGCGGCCGAGCGTTCGGCGCGCGCCTCGGCCTCGCGCGACTGGGTCTCGCCGCGGGCGGTCTCGGCGTCGGCCAGCGCGGCTTCGGCGTCTTCGGTCATGGCCTGGGCTTCCTCGGCCCGCTCGGTCGCGGCCTCGGCGGCGATGCGGCTTTCGGCCAGCGTCTTCTTCGCGGCGTCCATCGCCTCGCGCGCGCGCGAGGCCTCGCCCTCGGAGCGGTCGAGCGTCTTGCGGCAATCGGCCTGCAGCCGCTGTGCCGACTGGTGCCGCGCGGCCAGGCGGGCGACGTTCTCGGTCCGCGCGGCCAGATCCGCCTCGCGCTCGGCCAGGACGGAGGCGGCCTCGGACGCGGCTTCGGCCGCTTCGGCCAGCGCATCGTCGTGGCCCTCGGCGGCGCGGGCCAGTTCGCGGGCTTCCCATTCCAGCCGCTCGATCGTCTCGCCCGCGTCGCGGTTCAGCCCGGCCTCGCGCTCCATGTCGCGACCCAGCTGGTCGATGCGCCCGCGCAGCGTGGCGATGCGCTCTTGCGCGCGGGTCTCGTCGGCGTCGAGTGCGTCGCGCTGGACGGTCAGGCGCTGCAGGATCGCGCTGGCGACGGCCTCTTCCTCGCGCAGCGGCGGCAGCGCCTCCTCGGCCGAAGCATGGGCGGCTTCGGTCTCGCGTGCGGCGGCCTCGGCGCGGGCGGCCTCGGTCAGGCGTTCACGCAGCACCGCCTCGGCGGCCAGTCGGGCGACGTCGGCTTCGTGCCAGCGGCGGTACAGCAGCAGCCCCTCGGCGCGGCGCAGCTCTTCGCCGATCGCCCGGTAACGCGCGGCCTGCTTGGCCTGGCGGTCGAGCGTCGCCAGCTGCGCGGTCAGCTGTTCCAGCACGTCATCGACGCGGGTCAGGTTGGTCTCGGTGTTCTTCAGCTTCAGCTCGGCCTCGTGCCGGCGCTGGTAGAGCCCCGCGATCCCGGCGGCATCCTCAAGCACCCGCCGGCGGTTCCTGGGCTTGGCGTTGATCAGCTCGCTGATCTGCCCCTGCCGGACCAGCGCGGGCGAATGTGCCCCGGTCGAGGCGTCGGCGAACAGCATCGTCACGTCGCGCGCGCGGCTGTCCTTGCCGTTCACCTTGTAGGCGCTGCCCACGTCGCGGGTGATGCGGCGGATGATCTCCAGATGATCGCTGCCGTTGAACCCGGCGGGCGCCAGGCGGTCGGCGTTGTCGATGTGCAGCGCGACCTCGGCGAAGTTTCGCGCCGGCCGGGTCGAGGCACCGGCGAAGATCACGTCCTCCATCCCGCCGCCGCGCATCGCGGTGGGGCGGTTCTCGCCCATCACCCAGCGCAGGGCCTCCAGCAAGTTGGACTTGCCGCAGCCGTTGGGCCCGACCACGCCGGTCAGCCCGTCGCCGATCAGCAGGTCTGTCGGGTCGACGAAGCTCTTGAATCCGGTCAGGCGCAGCTTGCTGAAGCGCAACTTGGTCTCCCACGGGTTGTGCTCAGGGTGCCGTCTGCGGCGGCGCCCTGTCAACGGCGAACGCCGCGTATCTGGCGGGCGGGCGCATGTTCTCCACAAGATATTGCGTTTTTTCGGCGCGCCGCGCAGGGTTTTGCCGACGAAAGGGACAGGCCCATGATCATCCAGCGCGACACCCCGCACGACCCCGCTGCTGCGGCGCTTCTCAGGCAGAGCCACGCGCTGATGCAATCGCTTTTTCCGGAGGAAGCGAACCATTTCCTGTCGCTCGACGCGCTGGCCGCACCCGGGATCGTGTTCCTGACCGCACGCGACGGCGATGCGGTGCTGGGAACCGGCGCGATGGCTGACCACGGGACCTATGGCGAAGTCAAATCGATATTCACCGCCGCAGAGGCCCGCGGTCGGGGCGTGGCGCAGGCGATCCTGGAGCGGATCGAGCAAGAGGCGCGCGCCAAGGGCCTGCCGGTCCTGCGGCTGGAAACCGGAACCGGGCTGGACGCGGCGCACCGGCTTTATCGTCGCGCGGGGTTCGAGCCGCGTGGCCCCTTCGGCGACTACGAAGCCGGGCCTTACAGCCTCTTTTTCGAGAAGCGCCTCTAGAGCCGCGCGCAGTCGAGCGCGCCGGTCGTCCAGTCGCCGACTGCCGCCAATCGACCAGTTCGCACAGCAGAACGCGCGAGCGTTGCGGGATCTTCGGCGCGGGCGCGTCGCCGCAGGCAAGGCCCATAACCATCATCGCCGGGTCGCCCTGCACCCAGGCGACCGTGCAGCCGGGCCGTTCGGCCTGCGCCGCCAGCGCGGCGCGCCGGGCGATGACGTCGAATTTCGGCAGCCATTCGGGCGAGGTGCGGATCGCCTCGGCCAGCGGGCCGTTGAAGCGCAGGGTGAAGCGCGAGCCGTCGTAGTCGCGGCTGACCGCCTCGGCGCCGCGAAAGCCGGGGCCGGCGGTGTCGCAGGCGGCGAGGGTCAGGAGAAGCAGGACGAGCATGGCGCGCATGGTCGTCACGGTGCGCGCAACAGGGTTAACGGCAGGTTAACGCCCGGCGTCGTCATCCCGTGGCGCGCGCCGCAGTTCCCGCAGCGCCCAAAGCGCCGTGCCGCCGAAGAAGACGCCCGCGATGCCCATTACCTCGAAAAGCGCGGGACCCGAGGGGATGCCGCGCACGACAAGCGCTACGCCGAGCAGAACCAGACCGCCCAGGCTGAACCACAGGCGAAAGCGCAGCTCCTTGCGGCGGGCGGGACTCAGAACTTCACCTTCACGCCGGGCAGCTCGAGCGCCTTCAGAAGGTCGCGCAGCTCTTGCCGTGCGGCGACGTTCGAGATCGACAGCGACCGCACGCCCACGTCGCGCAGGTCGAGCAGGGTCAGGCCGCGCGGGAACAGCTCGCGGAACACGACGCGTTCGGAAAAGCCGGGCGCCACGCGAAAGCCGATGCGCTTGGCGAGCTTGGCCAGCGCCTGTTCCATCTTGGCCTTGTTGATCATCTGCTGGGCACCGACGCGGTTGCGCAGCACGACCCAATCCGCGGGCTTCAGCCCGGCCTTGGCGCGCAGCTGGCGCGCGGTCCAGACCATCTCGGCATAGACCGAGGGGCCCAGGATCTTCTCGCTGTCGTGGTCGATGCGGGCGAGCAGGTCGAAATCGACGAAGCTGTCGTTGAGGGGCGTGACCAGCGTGTCGGCCATCGCGTGCGCCGCCTGCGCCAGCCGGGTGTGCGAGCCGGGACAGTCGATCAGGACGAAATCGGCGTCGCGCTCCAGCGTAGAGACCCCGTTGGCGATGCGGTAATCGTTCGGGTTCTCGCCTTCGGGGACATCGGTCGGGTCGACCTCGGGCAGGTCGATCCAGGTGGGGCTTGGCAATTCGCGGTTCTCGGATGCCAGGAACCGCGCCCGGTTCTGCAGGTACCGCACCAGGCTTTTCTGCCGCAGGTCCAGATCGAGCACGCCGACCTTGAAGCCCAGCCGCGCGAGCGCGGTCGCGATGTGCATCGAGACGGTGGACTTGCCCGCGCCGCCCTTTTCGTTGCCGACCACGATGATATGCGCCATGGCGCGTCGCTCTCCCGAGTTGGTGCGCGGTGTTCCGCCGATGCGGTAAAGCGGTGCTTGGCACAGAAAAGGCCCGGCGCAAAGGCCGGGCCTCGGGTCAATCGCAAGGATTGTCCGCAGTGAGTCTTCAGTGCAGCTTGGCGCCCACTTCGTCGATCGACCGGTCGATCAGCCGGCGGGATTCCTCTTCGCTCATCTGCTCGGACACGACGTCGCGCGCGGCTGCGATGGCCACGGCGATGGCGCGGTCGCGAACCTCGCGCACGGCCTTCGCCTCGGCCGAGGCGATCTGGCTTTCGGCCGCGGCCATGCGCCGATCGACCGAGTCGCGCATGTCTTCCTTGGCGGCCTCGGCGGCGCGCTCGGCCTCTTCACGGGCCTGGGCGACGATGCGATCTGCCTGGGCCTGCGTTTCCTTGTGCTTGCGCTCGAAGCTGGCCAGCAGGGCCTGGGCTTCTTCGCGCAAGCCGCGGGCCTCGTCCAGTTCCGACCGGATGCCTTCGGCACGCTTGTCGAGCATGCCCGCCAGCAGGCCGGGAACCTTGAAGTACAGCAGGATCGCCAGGAAGACGATGAAGCCGATCAGCACCACGAAGTCGGTGTTCCGCAGCGTGAAGAAGCCGTACTCGGACGCCGCGAAGGCCGGGCTGGCCGTCAGAAGTGCTGCGGGAAGGATCAGGTGGCGCATGGCTTATCCTTTCATCCGCTGGTCGACGGCTGCGTCGATCTTGCCCTGGTCGGCCTGCTGGCCGAGGGCGGCGACCAATGCGGCTGCCGTGTCCTTGGCGACCGCCTCGACGTTCTCCAGCGCCGTGGCGCGGATTTCCGAGATGGTCTTTTCCGACTCGGCGGTCTTTTCGGCGATCTGCGCGTCGGCGGCTTCCATTGCCTTGGCAAGCTCGGCCTTGATCTCGTCGCGGGTGCGCTGCGCGATGGCCTGCGCTTCGGCACGCGCATCGGCGAGGGCCTTCTCGTAGGCCTGCTCGGCGTCGGCGGCTTTTTTCTTGAGGTCTTCGGCCGCGGCGATGTCGTTAGAGATCGTGCCCTGCCGTTCCGAAAGCACCGCTGCGATGCGCGGCAGCGCGATCCGGCTGAGGATCAGGTAGATCACGACCAGCGTGACGACAAGCCAGAAGATTTGGTTCGGGAACCAGTCAGCGCAAAGCTGAGGCATGCCGATGGCGCTGCCATCCATGCCCACACAGCTGCTGACCAACCCTTGGGTCTCGGTCGCCATGGCGTCCTCCGTCGGACCTGTTCATACCATCGGGCGGCCGTGGGGTCACGGCCGCCCGCGCGTAAGGATGAATGCCGTGGCTTAGACGGCGAACATCAGCAGCAGGGCGACCAGGAACGAGAAGATGCCCAGAGCTTCGGCGAAGGCGATGCCGATGAACAGCGTCGCGGTCTGCGAAGCGGCCGCCGACGGGTTGCGCAGCGCGCCGGACAGGAAGTTGGCGGCGACGTTGCCCACGCCGAGCGCGGCGAGACCCGTGCCGAGACCTGCGAGACCTGCGCCGATGTGTGCGAGTTGACCTTCCATGGGGGTATCTCCTTACGTCTGGAAGTTGGGGGTTCTGTCGATTTGCGGGTCGGACCGGGGTCCGGGGCCGTCAGTGATGCGGATGAAGCGCGTCCTTGAGATAGACGCAGGTCAGGATCGTGAAGACATAGGCCTGGATGAAGGCCACGAGGATCTCGAGCCCGTACATCGCGACGATGCCGAGCACCGCCAGCGGCGACACCGCGACCAGCGCCGCGAAGCCCGCGAAGACTTTGATCACCGCGTGGCCGGCCATCAGGTTGCCGGCAAGACGGATGGAGTGGCTGACCGGGCGCACGAAGTACGAGATGAGCTCGATGATCATCAGCACCGGGCGGATCGCCAGCGGCGCCGAGGTCGGCCAGAAGAGATACAGGAACTTGGTGCCGTTCAGCACGAAGCCCAGGATCGTCACCGCCAGGAACACCGCCAGCGCCAGCACGACCGTCACCGCGAAGTGCGACGTGGTGGTGAAGGCGGTCGGGATCAGGCCAAGGAAGTTGGCGAAGACGATGTAGAGGAACAGCGTGAAGATGTAGGGGAAGTACTTCAGCCCCTCCTTGCCGGTCACGTCCTCGACCATCTTGTAGATGAAGCCATAGGCCAGTTCGGCCACCGACTGGGTGCGGGTCGGGATCACGGCGCGTTTCGAGGTGCCGAGAACCATCAGCGCGACGATGCAGACGACGGCCAGCGCCATCCACAGCGTGACGTTGGTGATGGTGAACATGCCCACTGCGCCGGCGCCAAACAGCGGTTCGACGATGAACTGGTCCATCGGGTGGAAAACCAGACCGCCGCTTTCGCCGGTAACGTCTTCAGTCGCCATCCTGTTTCCCCTCGTGCGTGGCGCCGGCGGCGCCGTTCTTCTGCCCCGCCTCGCGGGCGTCCTGTTTCACCTGCACCTCGCGCGCGGTGCGGATCATCACGTTGATCCCCGCGGCGATGCCCAGCAGCGTGAACACCAGCATGAACCACGGACCGGTATCCAGAAACCGGTCGAGGCCGTAGCCGATGCCGAAGCCGATCCCCAGACCGGCCACCATTTCCGTCACCATCCGCCAGGCGATCTGCGCCTGCGAGTAGTGTTCCTCGTGATGGGCCTTTTCGCCCGTCGCCGCCGCACGGCGCGCGGCAAGCTTCTTTTCCAGCTCGTCCAGCCTGCGCCTGGGATCGGTCTCGGTCACGCGAAAGCCCCACCCGAAGTGTCGCGGTGTTGCTATGCGCAGGCTCGCGACGAGTCAACCGCCATGCGGACGGGCGGCGGAGCGGCCTAATAATCTGATATTGCTGAGGTATTTTTGGCGCATTTTAAGACGGGTCTTTGCGTCATCGTCGCTCGTCCGGGCCCGAGCGGCGTTGCGGCATATTCAACTATCCGGTTGAACATGCTGCGCGAGGGCTTGACCGGCCCGCCACGCGGCGCCTTATGCGTCGCATGGCCCCCTCGCTCGACATCGTGTTCGCGGCGCTTGCCGACCCGACCCGCCGCCGCATCCTGTCGATGCTGCTCGAGGACGACATGGCGGTGACCGACGTGGCCGCGCCGTTCGACATGTCGCTGGCCGCGATCTCGAAGCACCTCGGCATCCTCGCCGGCGCCGGCCTGATCAGCCAGGAAAAGCGCGGCCGCGTGAAGTGGTGCGCGCTGGAGCCCGACGCCCTGCGCGAGGCCAGCATCTGGATGCAGGGCTTCGGCCAGTTCGAGGCGGTCAACCTGGACGCATTCGAGCGGTTCCTGCGTCACGAGGGCCTGTCGCGCGAAGACGGCTGAGCGACCGGCTCAGGCGGTTTCCTCGCGCAGCAGCATCAACAGCGCCAGCGCGGTCAGAGCGACGCCCGGCAGCATCATCGCCTGCGGCGTGCCCTGGCGCATGGCGATCTCCCACAGGATGACCCAGCTGGGGGTGAGATAGGTGTACGCCATCACCTTGGCCGACGGCAGCCGGAAGGTGGCGTAGCGCACCAGCGAGAACGACAGCGCCGTCGCCGCGATCGCGGTATAGCCGATGGTCCACCACACGATCGCCGGCAGCTCGGCCCAAGGCGTGGCAACCATGCGCGGGCCCGACCATAGCGCCAGCAGCACCGCGCCCACGGTCAGGATCGCCGCGGTCAGCGCGGCGGCGGGCTCGCCCCGGTTGAAGCGGCGCAGCAGCGGCGCGTAAAGCGCGTGGCCGACCACGCCCCAGAAGAAGATCGCCTCGCCCCGGCCGATGGCGAAGGCGGCCAGCGCCTGCGGGCTGCCGTCGAAGATGACCCACAGCGCACCGGCACCCCCAATGACGATGGCCGCGGCCATCCACAGCGTCGTCACCTGCGACAGCAACAGGTAGCCGAACACCGCAGACAGCGCCGGGTTGAGCGTGAAGACCGCCGACATGCTGACCGGCTCGGCGGTCTTCAGGCCCTCGAACATGGTCACGAAGTAGGCCGCGAACAGTGCGGCCACGATCAGGTAGCGCCAGGGCGCGGCGAACATCGTGCGCGGAACGCCGGTGGTCGCCAGCGCGATCGCCCACATCGCCGCGGCCGCCAGCGCGAAGCGCACGGCGTTCAGAGCGGCGGGGTCGACGAACGGCGCGGCCATGCCGCCCAGGCTGAAGGATCCCGCCACCAGCGCCGAGAAGGCGAGCATGGCCAGATGGCCGCGTGCGGCCTCGGTCAACAGCTGGACCCTTCGGCGTAGTCCTTGAGGTGCTTCAGGAAGGCCTGCACCTTCGCGGTGCGGTGCAGGTCCACATGCGTCACCAGCCACAAGGGCGAGGTCCATTCGTCACGCGGCGGCATGATCTGGACGAGGTCGGGATAGGCCGCCGCCTCGCGCACCGCGAAGAAGCCGATGCCGGCGCCGGCCAGCACCGCCTGCTCGATGACGCGGCTGTCGACGCTGCGGAACGTGACGCGGTCATAGGGGATGGTGCGGCGCAGCCATTGCTGGAACGGCGCGCGCGCCTCGGGGTCGTCGTGCGCGACGAAG
Source organism: Citreimonas sp. (assembly GCF_042096055.1). NCBI lineage: Bacteria > Pseudomonadati > Pseudomonadota > Alphaproteobacteria > Rhodobacterales > Roseobacteraceae > Citreimonas > Citreimonas sp. The sequence goes on from NZ_JBELMH010000011.1 coordinate 54,092, forward strand.
CGATGGGTCTTCAGCGCCTCGGCGTCCTGGGGCAGGCCGAACTGGTCGACGTAAGCCCGGCTGGCGTAGAGCGCGATGTCCTGGCGGGTGAAGGGCTGGACGACGTTGTCGGGCTCGTCCGGCTGGCGGCCGGCGCGCAGCGCGACATGCGCCTCGCCGTATTCCAGGCGGAATACACGTTCACCAGTCAACAGGCGCACGATCACGTCGGGATACGCCGCCTGAAAGCTGGTCAGCGCGCCCACCAGAAGCGGGGCGAAGTCGACCAGCGAGGTCACCATCAACTCGCCCGACACGTCGCTGCCGCGACCGCGGATGCGGCCCTCGAGCTGCTGGAACTGGTCGTCGGTCGTCTGCGCCACGCGCAGCAGGTCCTGCCCGGCCTCGGTGGCGGTGTAGCCGCGGGCGTGGCGTTGGAACAGCTTCACGCCCAGTCGGCGTTCCAAAGCGTCGATGTGGCGGATCACGGTGGCGTGGTGCACGCCCAGCGCCTCGGCTGCGCCGCTGACGGTGCCCATGCGGGCGACCTGGAATGCGGTGCGGATCTCGTCCCAGTTGTCCATTGTTCGCCTTGTGCGCTGGCTCACAGTTCTGCGGCGATACTGGCGATTGCGTTCGTGAATGCAAGGGGCGCGCCGCGCGGCCTTGACTCGGGCCGGCGGAGCGGCGTATGCGGCCCGCACATCCGGAATGGCAGGCGCCTTCCGGTCCCATGGGTATTGGCCCGGGATCGCCCTCCGTCAGCGCGTTGCGCCCACGGGGGCGTCCGTCGTTCGGGCCATCCTCCGCGACCGGGGCCGGCGTTTTGTCCGCCCGGGGTTTGTGAAGCACCGCCGCCGCGCCTACCTTCGGGCGTGACAAGGACGACAGGAAAGGGGGCCTGCCCTCATGTTCGAATCTCTCTCCGAACGTCTTGGCGGCGTATTCGACCGGCTGACCAAGCAGGGCGCGCTGTCCGAGGACGACGTCCGCGCCGCCCTGCGCGAGGTGCGCGTGGCCCTGCTCGAGGCCGACGTGTCGCTGCCGGTGGCGCGCAACTTCGTCAAATCCGTCGAGAAGAAGGCCACGGGCGCCGCGGTCACCCGCTCGATCACGCCGGGCCAGCAGGTCGTCAAGATCGTCCACGACGAGCTGATCGAGGTCCTGCGCGGCGAGGGCGAGCCCGGGTCCCTGCGCATCGACAGCCCGCCGTCGCCGATCCTGATGGTCGGCCTGCAGGGCGGCGGCAAGACGACGACCACCGCAAAGCTCGCCAAGCGGCTGAAGGAGCGCGACGGCAAGAAGGTCCTGATGGCCTCGCTCGACGTCAACCGCCCGGCGGCGATGGAGCAGCTGCAAATCCTCGGCACGCAGATTGGCGTCGACACCCTGCCCATCGTCAAGGGCGAGGATCCGGTGACGATCGCCAAGCGGGCGAAGACGCAGGCCTCGCTTGGCGGCTACGATGTCTACATGCTCGACACCGCGGGCCGCCTGTCGATCGACGAAGAGCTGATGGCACAGGTCGAGGCGGTGCGCGACGTCGCCAACCCGCGCGAGACGCTGCTGGTGGTCGACGGCCTGACCGGCCAGGACGCGGTGCACACGGCCGAGAACTTCGACGAACGCATCGGCATCTCCGGCGTCGTGCTGACGCGGATGGACGGCGACGGCCGTGGCGGCGCCGCACTGTCGATGCGCGCGATCACCGGCAAGCCGATCAAGTTCGTGGGCCTCGGCGAGAAGATGGACGCGCTCGAGACCTTCGAGCCCGAACGCGTCGCCGGCCGCATCCTCGGGATGGGCGACATCGTCGCGCTGGTCGAGCGTGCGCAGCAGACGCTCGAGGCCGAGCAGGCCGAGCGCATGATGAAGCGCTTCCAGAAGGGTCAGTTCAACATGAACGACCTCAAGGGCCAGCTCGAGCAGATGATGAAGATGGGCGGCATGGGCGCCATGCTGCAGATGATGCCCGGTGCCGCCAAGATGGCCAAGCAGCTGGACGAATCCGGCATGGACGACCGCATGCTCAAACAGCAGATCGCGCTGATCCAGTCGATGACCAAGGCCGAGCGCGCGAACCCCCAGATCCTGCAGGCGAGCCGCAAGAAGCGCATTGCCAAGGGCTCGGGCCTCGAGGTCAGCGATCTCAACAAGCTTCTCAAGATGCAGCGCCAGATGGCCGACATGATGAAGAAGATGGGCAAGATGGGCAAAGGCGGCGCGCTGAAGCAGGCGATGCGCGGCATGTTCGGCAAGGGCGGGATGCCGCCCGAGATGGCGAACATGGACCCCAAGGCGCTGGAGCAGGCGGCCCGGCAGATGGGCGGCCCGGGCGGGATGCCCGGCATGGGCGGCGGCGGGCTGCCGCCGGGGCTGAGCGGCTTCGGCAAGAAGAAGTGACGTTGGACGGGATGCATATCCCGGCGGCTTCGGTCGCCTATGGCCACGGGCGCTACGCGTCCGGGGCGCTGACGCATGCGCCTCGTGTCGAGTCCGAGCGCCTGATCCTGCGCGGCCCCGAGCGCGGTGACATCGAGCATGTCGTGGCCTTCCTGATGGATGCCGAGCATGCCGAGGGGTTCGGCCACATCCCGCAGCGCGGCGACGCGTGGCGCTGGTTCGCGATGCTGGTCGGCCACTGGCA
>NZ_JBELMH010000012.1:0-13604 GCF_042096055.1 Citreimonas sp.
TCGGCGCACCGGCCAGCGAAAGGTCGCCGAGCGCGTCGAGCATCTTGTGGCGCACCGGCTCGTCGGCGTGGCGCAGGCCCGCGCCGCTTTCCACCTGCGCGCCGTCGAACACCACCGCGTTCTCGCCCGCGATGCCGCCCAGGGCGAGGCCGTTGGCCTGCATCGCCTCGACCTCGGCCCGGCGGCAGAAGGTGCGGCTGTCGCACAGCTCGCGCACGAAGGCGCCGTTGGCGAGGTCCAGCCGGCGCGTCTGCCGGCCGATCGCCACGTCGGCGAAGTCGATGTGGAAGGTCATGGTCAGGCCGTCCGACGGGGACAGGCGCGCCCAGCCGCCGGCGGTCTCGACCGCGACGGGCGACAGGATCTCGATCACGTCGAGCGGCTGTGCGAGGCGACGCACGCCGGTGGCCAGGATGCCGCGCACAAAGGGCGCGCTCGACCCGTCAAGGATCGGGACCTCGGGGCCGTCGATCTCGACCAGCGCATTGTGCACGCCGCAACCGGCCAGCGCCGCCATCAGGTGCTCGATCGTCGAAACCGAGACGCCCGCGCGGTTCACGATGCGGGTGCAGAGCGGCGACTGGTCGACCAGGTCCCAGCGGGCCGGGACGCGGGTGTCGCCCAGCGAGATGTCGGTGCGGCGGAATACGACCCCGTGGCCAGCAGGAGCAGGGCGCAGGACGATCGTCGCCGGGCGCCCCGAGTGGAGGCCCGTGCCGGTGAATGTCGCGGCGGATCGGATCGTCGTCTGCATACTCAGTCCTCGGCTTCTTCCCCCGGGACATGCCGGCGCGCACTGACGGCGCGATACCTCGCATGGCCTGAGTGGGAGATACGGAAGCCCCGGCCGGGTCTCAAATCAAAGATTGCAACGAAGTGAAACATCCCGACCGGCCGGTGGGCGCCGCCCTGCCGACTGCCGCCCGGCACCGCGCAAGCCTCTGTCCACAAACGAAAAAGCGCCCTCCTTTCGGAGGGCGCCCTGTCGTGAAGCGTGAGCCGATTCAGTTCGCCTGGCGCCGCAGGAAGGCCGGAATGTCGATCTTTTCCTGCTCGGGGTCGTGTTCCTGGCGCGGCGCGGGGGCCGGTGCCTGGGCCGGGCGCTGCGACTGGACCGGGGGCTGCGCGCGGCGCGCGGGCTGCGGCGGGACGTCATGCCCGCCGTGGCCGTGCGCCTGCCCGTGCGGCTGACCGTGGCCCTGCCCCGTCATCCGGCCGATCAGCGAATTGACGCTGAAGCGCGATCCGCGCTCGGGCTCGGCGTGCTGCTCGGCCTGGTGCGGCGCGATGCGGCGCACCGGCTGCGGGCGGGCCTGCTGCATCGGGTCGGCGCGCTCGTGCGACGGGCGGGCGCCGCGGGTCGCCTCGCGCAGGCGGGCCATCGCCTCGGGGGTCGGGGTGCCGGGCGCGGCGGAGCGCGGTGCCACGAAGTTCTCGGGCTGGGCCTCCATCGCGGGGGCCTGGCGGCGCGGCTGGTAGACCGGCTCGGGCAGCGCGTCCTCGTCGACGGCCTGCTCGACATGGCTGTCCTCGCCGAAGGTGTCGAAGTCGGGCTGGCCGGCGGTCTCGGGCTCGAGTTCCTCGAACAACGACGGCTCCTCGTCCTCGAAGCGGGCGGCGGGCTTGTAGGCGGGGGCAGCGGCGCGCACCGGCTCGGGCTGCGGCTGCGGCTCGGGCTGCTCCTCGACCACCTGGGCCTGCAGCGGCTGCGCCATGCGGCGGCGCGGCACGGGGGTCTCGCCCACGTTGTCGGAGGCGTCGATGCCGGTGGCCACGACCGAGACGCGCATCATGCCCTGCATGCTGTCGTCCAGCGTCGAGCCCACGATGATGTTGGCGTCGGGGTCCACTTCCTCGCGGATGCGGTTGGCCGCCTCGTCCAGCTCGAACAGCGTGAGGTCGCTGCCGCCGGTGATGTTGATGAGCACGCCCTTGGCGCCGCGCAGGCTGATCTCGTCCAGCAGCGGGTTCGCGATGGCCTTCTCGGCGGCCTGGACCGCGCGATCCTCGCCCTCGGCCTCGCCGGTGCCCATCATCGCCTTGCCCATCTCGTCCATCACCGCGCGGACGTCGGCGAAGTCGAGGTTGATCAGGCCAGGGCGGACCATCAGGTCGGTCACGCCCTTCACGCCCTGGTACAGGACGTCGTCGGCCATCGAGAACGCCTCGGTGAAGGTCGTCTTCTCGTTGGCCAGGCGGAACAGGTTCTGGTTCGGGATGATGATCAGCGTGTCGACGACCTTCTGCAGCGCCTCGACGCCGGCCTCGGCCTGGCGCATGCGCTTGGCGCCCTCGAACTGGAAGGGCTTGGTCACGACACCGACGGTCAGGACGCCCAGCTCGCGCGCGGCCTGCGCGATGATCGGGGCCGCACCGGTGCCGGTGCCGCCGCCCATGCCGGCGGTGATGAAGCACATGTGCGCGCCGGCCAGGTGATCGACGATCTGCTCGATGCTCTCCTCGGCGGCGGCGGCGCCGACCGATGCGCGGGCGCCGGCGCCCAGCCCCTCGGTCACCTTGACGCCCAGCTGGATGCGCGACTGTGCGCTGCTTTGCTGCAGCGCCTGCGCGTCGGTGTTGGCCACCACGAAGTCGACGCCGTCGAGCGCCTTGTCGATCATGTTGTCGACGGCGTTGCCACCCGCTCCGCCCACGCCGAACACGGTGATCCGTGGCTTGAGCTCTTCGTTGCCGGGCATGGAAAGGTTCAGTGTCATGGATCCGTCCGCCTGTGTCTTGGCCGGCCCTTGGTTCGGCCGATCCCCTTGCCTTTAAGGGCCAGTCTTACAGCCCGAAGCTCTCATAGTCACTCGAAAAACACAAAACTTATACCAAATGTGGCCGAAAAGTGCCTCGTATACGCGTTCTTTCGCCGACTCGTGCAGATGTAGCGGTCACCAGTTCTCGCGGAACCATTTGACCGCGCGCCGCAACGACCGCGCCGGGTAGCGGTCGGCCGGCAATTCGAAGTCCCACCATTCGTCCTGCGGATGCGCCGCGAACAGGCACAGGCCAACCGCGCTGGCAAAGCCGGGGCCCGTGGCGGCCTGCGGCAGCCCGTGCACGCGCAGCGGCCGGCCCAGGCGCACCTGCTGGCCCAGGATCTTCGCCGCCAGCCCGTCGAGGCCGGGGATCTGGCTCGCGCCGCCCGTCAGGACGATCTGGCGCGCCGGCAGGTGGTCGAAATCCGCCGCGTCGAGGCGCGAGCGCACCTCCTCGAGGATTTCCTCGACCCGCGGGCGCATGATGCCGATCAGCTCGGTGCGCGACACCGTGCGGCGGTCGTGCTCCCAGTCGCCGGTCTCGCCGCCGGTCTCGATCATCTCGCGGTCGTCCATGCCGGTGGCGACGACGCCGCCGTAGAAGGTCTTGATCCGCTCGGCGGTGGCCATCGGCACCTGCAGGCCCATGGAAATGTCGCTGGTCACGTGGTCGCCGCCCATGCGCACGCTGTCGGCGTAGATCATGTGCTTCTTGATGAAGATCGACACGCCGGTCGCACCGCCGCCCATGTCGATGCAGGCCGAGCCCAGCTCCTGCTCGTCCTCGACCAGCGCCGAAATGCCCGACACGTAGGCCGACGAGGCGACCCCCGCGAGTTCGAGATCGCAGCGTTTGACGCAATGCGCCAGGTTCTGGATCGTCTGCGCCTCGACCGTCAGCATGTGCATGTCGCAGCTGAGGCGGTTGCCGATCTGCCCGCGCGGGTCGCTAAGCCCGGTGCGGTGGTCCAGCGCGAAGTTCACCGGCTGCGCGTGCAGAACCTCGCGCCCATGGCCGAAATCCGGCATGTCGCAGGCCGACAGCACGCGCGCGACGTCCTGTTCGTCCACGGTGCTGTCCGCCACGTCGACCTCGCCCGCCAGCCCGTAGCTGCGCGGCTCGGCGCCCGAGAAGCAGGCGATCACGTGGTCGACGCGGATGCCGGCCATCTTCTGCGCCGCCTGCACCGCGGTGCGGATCGCACGCTCGGTCTCGGCCATCGTCCGGATCTCGCCGAAGCGCACCCCGCGCGAGCGGGTCGTCGCCGCCCCGATCACCCTAAAGCCCGACTGCCCGGCAAGCGAGCCGATGCCGTCGTCGCTGCCCGGTTCGGCGCCGTCGAAGCGCAGCACCAGGCACGCGATCTTGGAAGAGCCCACGTCGAGGATCGCCACCACCCCCCGCTGCATCGCCGCGCGCCGCATGTTGCGCATGGCGCGCTGGGATTCGTAGAGCTCGATCATTCCTGTGCCCCTTTTTCGGTTTGTTCTTGTTTCACCTGCCACAGCGCCAGAGCCGCCGGCGGCGTCAGCCGCAGCGTCGGACGGCGGCCCAGCCTCAGGTCGATGGCGACGACGTCCTGCGCCAGCACGCGCTCGGCCTGGTCCATCGCGATCGCCCGCTCCAGCGCGCGCTGCGCGCCCTGTTCGGGCAGCAGGATGCGCTGCCCGCGATCCAGCACCACGTCCCAGCGGCGGTCGCCGATCCGCTCGAAGCCGCGCAGCCGGGCCTTCAGCGGACCGATCGTGGCGTAGAGGTCCAGCGCCTCGGCGATGTTGGCGCGCGCGCCGTCGCCGGCGATGACCGGAAGCTCGGGGTAGACGTGGCGCGGCCCGGCGGGGCCCACGCGCGCGCCGCCGCCGTCGAGCAATTCCAGCCCGTCGTCGCTGCGCCACAGGATCGCGGGCACCCGCTCGACGATGTCGACCTGCAGCACGCCGCCCTGGCGGATGCGCAGCTCGGCCTTCTGGACCGGGTCCATCGCCTCGACCATCGCGTGCAGCCGCGCCATGTCCATTTCCAGCGAGCTCATGGGAAAGTCGATCGCCAGCGTCGCGCGGATCTCCTCGGCGACGGCATCGGTGGCGCCGTCGATCGCCATCAGCTTGACCTGAAGCTCGGGGCGGCTTTCGATCTGCGCGCGCAGATCGGCCACCATCAGCGTGAAGGCCTGCCGGTTCTCGGGCACCGAGACCCACAGACTGGCCGCGCCCGCGATCGCCGCGACGGGCAGGCCCACCCGCAGCGTCACGCGGAACAGCGGCGTCAGCATCAGCCGCTCCAGCCGGTAGCGCCACATCGAGGGCGCGGGATCGTACCGGTCGCGCTTCAGCGATCGCATGACGCGTCCCTCACCATCCAGTCGCAGAACTCGGCGAAGGACAGCCCCGCCCGCTGCGCCTGTTCGGGCGACAGCGACGTGGGCGTCATGCCCGGCTGCGTGTTGGTCTCCAGCAGCACCAGGCCGTCCGCGCCGCGCGCCTCGTCCCAGCGGAAATCGGTGCGCGACACGCCGCGGCAGCCCAGCGCCTCGTGCGCGGCGACCGCATGCGCCTCGCACAGCGCGGCGATCGCCTCGGGGATGTCGGCGGGGCAGACGTGGCGCGAGCCGCCCGTCGCGTATTTCGCGTCGTAATCGTACCAGCCGTCGGTCAGGATGTCGGTCACGCCCAGCGCGCGGGCGGGCGCGCCGCCCGAGGCGCCCATGACCGTGGTGGTCAGCTCGCGCCCGGGCACGAAGGCCTCGACCATGACGCTGTCGGGCATCGTGTCGGCCAGCGCGGGCGGCGCGTCGGACGCCTCGCGCACCAGGTAGACGCCCACGGACGAGCCTTCGTTGTTGGGCTTCACCACGTAGGGCGGCGGCATCACGTGCGCCGCGCGCACCGCGTCGCGGGCGGCGATCACGTGCTCGACCACCGGCAAGCCGGCGGCGCGGTAGATGTCCTTGGTGCGGGCCTTGTCCATCGCCAGCGCCGAGGCCAGCACGCCCGAATGCGTGTAGGGGATGCGCAGCCATTCCAGCAGGCCCTGGACGACGCCGTCCTCGCCCCGGCGGCCGTGCAGCGCGTTGAACGCCACGTCCGGACGCACCTCGGCCAGCCGCGCGGCAAGGTCCGCGCCCGCGTCGATCTCGATCACCTCGTGGCCGGCCTCGCGCAGCGCCTTGGCGCATTCGCGCCCCGACGACAGGGACACCTCGCGCTCGGCCGAGGGTCCGCCCATGAGAACCGCCACCTTGAGGGATGTCCTGCCCGACATGCCCACGCCTTTTTGCCTCGGGCCATCCTTTACGGACAGCCACGGTTGCCGGGGTCTGCGCCCCGTTTGCTTCGGCGAATCACGTTCGCCTTGTCTTGTTCGGTGCAACCTGCTCGTTGCGGCCTGTTTTTATCGTTCAGCGCGTGGTTGTGCGTTTACGCCTTCGCCGCGCCGTTTGTCTTGTCGTCCTCCGCACCGGGGTCGCCGATGCGGATCACTTCCCACTCTAGCGTCAAACCGCTGTGCTGGAAAACCTTTTTTCGCACTTCCTCGCCCAAACCTTCGAGGTCGGCGGCACTTGCCTCGCCGGTGTTCACAAGGAAGTTCGGATGCTTGGGACTCATCTGCGCGTCGCCGCGCGTGGCACCGCGCAGGCCGGCGTCGTCGATGACCTTCCAGGCCTTCAACTCGTGCGTGTCGTCGGCCCGCCCCGTGGACGAGAATCCCGCCGGGTTGCGGAAGGTCGAGCCGGCCGTGCGCTCCTTCGTGGGCTGGGCCTCGTCGCGCTTGGCGATCTGCTCGGCCATCTTCGCCTCGAGCGCGTCCGGGTCTCCCCTTTCGGCGCGGAACGTGGCCCGCGTGATCACCCAGCCGTCGGGCAGCGCGCTGTGGCGATAGGCGAACTGCAGGTCGTCCGGCGTCAGCGTGACCGTCTCGCCCGCCCGCGTCACCGCCCGCGCCTCGACCAGGTGGTCGGCGACGTAGGACCCGTAGCAGCCGGCGTTCATCCGCACCGCGCCGCCGATGGCGCCCGGGATCGTGCGCAGGAAGGTCAGGTCGAGCCCCGCCGCCGCGGCCTTGCGCGCCACGTGCGCATCAAGCGCGGCGGCCCCGGCGGTCACCGTGCCCTCGCCAGTCTCGATCCCGTTGAAGCCGCGCCCCATGCGGATCACCACGCCGCGGATGCCGCCGTCGCGCACGATCAGGTTGGACCCGACGCCCATCGGGAAGACCGGCACGCCCGGATCGAGATCGCGCAGGAAATCGGCGAGGTCGTCCTCGTCCTCGGGCTTGAACAGCCAGTCGGCGGGGCCGCCGACGCGCAGCCAGGTGAGGGACGACAGCGGCTGGTCGGCCGTCAGCCGGCCTCGGGGGGTGGGAAGATCGCTCATGCGGGGGTGCTACGCGGGCGCGCGGCCGGGGGCAAGCTCAGCGCCCCGAAACGCCGCGCAGCCAGCGGCCGAGGTAGATCACCGGCCAGCGCAGCACGCTTGCCGCGGCGGCCAGGAACAGCGTGGCGGGCAGCCAGCCGGCCTCCCACCAGATCCAGCCCAGCAGCGGCAGCCCGGCCGCGATGAGCGCCCAGGCCCGCGCCCAGTGGTTGTCGCGCGCGGGGATCATGCCCGCGACGTTGGCCAGCACCAGCCAGCCCAGCCCCAGCACCACCGGCAGGCTCATCGGCCCGCCCGCGGCGAGCCGAACGTTGACGAAAGATGAATCCGTCTCTGCAAGCCATTGATTTTGCTAGGGCGCAACCCTGTCCCACGATGGGACACCGCCTAGCCGCGCAGCCGCTCGGGCAGCGCGTTGGCCCAGGCGCTGATCGTGCCGGCCCCGAGGCAGACCACCATGTCGCCCGGCCGGGCCACCTCGCGGACCAGCGCGGCGAGGTCGTCCTCGCCCTGCAGGGCGCGCGCCTGCCGGTGGCCGTGGCGCACCAGCCCCGCCACCAGGTCGTCGCGCGTCGCCCCCTCGATCGGGTCCTCGCCGGCGGCGTAGACCTCGGCGATGGCGACCACGTCGGCCTCGTTGAAGCAGGTGCAGAATTCCTCGAAGTGGTGGTGCAGCCGGGTGAAGCGGTGCGGCTGGTGGACCGCGATGACGCGCCCCTGCGTCGCCTGCCGCGCGGCCTTGAGCACCGCCGCGATCTCGACCGGGTGGTGGCCGTAATCGTCGATGATGGTCACGCCGTCGACCTCGCCCACCTTTGTGAAGCGCCGGTTCACGCCGCCGAAGGCCGCCAGCGCCGCGCAGATCTCGTCCGCGGTCATGCCCAGGTGCCGCGCCACCGCGATCGCAGACAGCGCGTTCGAGACGTTGTGATCCCCCGGCATCGGCAGGCGGAAGCCCTCCGCCACCTCGCCCGTGTCCTGGAAGGCCACGTCGAACAGCGCGGTCCCGGCCTCGTAGCGCAGGTTCACCGCCCGCACGTCGGCCTGCGCGTTGAATCCGTAGGTCACCACGCGCCGGTCGGTCACGCGGCCCACCAGCGCCTGCACCTCGGCGTTGTCGGTGCAGCAGACGGCGAGGCCGTAGAACGGGATGTTCGACACGAAGTCGTAGAACCCGCGGCGCAGGTTCTCGAGGCTGCCCCAGTGATCCATGTGCTCGGGGTCGATGTTGGTCACGATAGCGATCGTCGCGGGCAACCGGTTGAAGGTGCCGTCGCTCTCGTCCGCCTCAACCACCATCCACTCGCCCTGCCCCATCCGGGCGTTGCTGCCGTAGGCGTGGATGACGCCGCCGTTGACCACCGTCGGATCGAAGCCGCCGCGCTCCAGCAGCGTCGCTACCATCGTCGTCGTGGTCGTCTTGCCGTGCGTGCCGGCGATGGCGACGTTGGATTTCAGGCGCATCAGCTCGGCCAGCATTTCGGCGCGGCGCACCACGGGCAGGCCGCGGGCGCGCGCCTCGTCCAGCTCCGGGTTGCCCGGCTTGATCGCGGACGAGATCACGACGACCTGCGCGCCGGCGAGGTTCTCGGCGCGCTGGCCCTCGAACACGGTCGCGCCCAGCTCAACCAGCCGCTGCGTGATCTTCGTCGCCTTCAGGTCCGAGCCCTGGATCGTGTAGCCGTGGTTGAGCAGCACCTCGGCGATGCCGGACATGCCGATGCCGCCGATGCCGACGAAGTGGATCGGACCGACGTTGACCGGAAGCTTGGTCGCCCCCGTCATGCAGATCGCGCGTTCATTGACCAGGTCCTTCATTCGCCTGCCCCTTTCTTCATTTTTTCTATCAGGTCGGCAAGATGCGCGGCCGCGTCGGGCCGTCCGACCCCAAGCGCCGCGCGCGCCATCTGTTCCGCGCCCCGCGGGTTGTCGAACACCGCGAGGATCGAGTCCGCCAGCGACTCGGCCGTCAGCTTGCTTTCCGGGATCCGGATTGCCGCACCCGCGTCCACCAGTCCCTGGGCGTTCACGCTCTGCTCGTCGCGCAGGGCGGCGGCGTAGGGGATCAGGATCGAGGGCCGGCCGATGACCGAGACGTCGGCCACGGTCGACGCGCCCGCGCGCGCGATGACAAGCTGCGCCTCGCTCATCCGGGCGGGCACGTCGTCGAAGAAGGTGCGGATGTCGGCCTCGATCCCGCGCTCGGCGTAGAAGGCGTTGACGCGGTCGACGTCTTCCTCGCGCGCCTGCTGCGAGACGCGCAGGTGCTGCAGCAGTGCGGGCGGCAGCGACGCGATCGCCGGCGGCACGATGTCCGACAGGATGCGTGCGCCCTGGCTGCCGCCGATCGCGAGGATCTGCATCGGGTAGTCGCCCGGCGGGATGTACGGCGCGCCGGCACGCTCCAGCACGGCGGCGCGCACCGGGTTGCCCACGTGCTCGGCCGCGACGCCCTCGGGCAGTTCGGTCGGCCAGGTGCCGCAGGCGACGCGGGTGACGCGCGGCGCGAAGATCCTGTTCACGCGGCCAAGCACGCCGTTCTGTTCGTGGATCATGCTGGGCAGCTTAAGCAGCGTGGCCGCCGACAGCGCCGGGATCGACGGGTAGCCGCCGAAGCCCACCACCACGGCGGGCCGGTCGCGCAGGAAGCCGCGCACCGCCGACACGACGCCGCCCGCGATGCGCAACGGCACGAGCGCCTTGGCCGCGACTCCGCCGCGCGCGAAGGTGGCCGAGGCGACGGTCTCGATCTCGACCGCAACCGGGAAGGCACCGGTGTAGCGCGCGCCGCGCGCGTCGGTCGACAGCTTCACCCGCCAGCCGCGCGCCAGCATCACCTCGGCCAGGGCCTGGGCGGGAAACATGTGCCCGCCGGTGCCGCCCGCCGCCATGACCAGCAAGGGCCGTCCCTGCGCCATCAGTCTTCTCCGTGTCCTGCGATGCGGGCGGCCCTAGCGCAGCGCGTCCCGCGCGGCAATCCGAACGCCGCGGGACGGCGGTGAACTGCCTGACGGCACAGCGTCCGGACGGTGCGCGCTGTCACCGCGCGCGTCCGCGCAGGATGTCGCCGATCTCGCCCTGCGGCCGCGTGCGGGTGAAGGCCAGCAGCATGCCCACGGCGATGCCGCCCGCGATCAGGGACGAGCCGCCGTAGCTGACGAAGGGCAGCGTCATGCCCTTCGCGGGCAGCAGCCGCACCGCGACGCCCATGTTGATCAGCGCCTGGACTGCGAACATGCAGGCAAGGCCCGTGCCCGCGAGGCGGATGAACGGATCACGCTCGCGCATCAGGCGGACCAGCGAGCGGATCGCCACCGTGGCGTAGAGCGCGATGATCACGCCCACCATAACCAGGCCGTATTCCTCGGCCGCGACGGCGATGATGAAGTCGGTATGCGCGTCCGGCAGCGACCATTTCACCTGCCCCTCGCCCACCCCGACGCCGAAGAAGCCGCCCTCGCGGATGGCGTTGGTGGCGAAGCCCAGCTGCGTGGTCGGGTCGACGTCGGGCGACAGGAAGCCGTCGATGCGGCGGGCGAAGTGTTCCGAGCCGTTGTAGGCGAGGCTGCCGGCCAGCACGACCATCCCGGCCAGCACGAGCAGCAGCAGCATCGACGCGCCGCCGACGAACCACATGACCGACCAGCCGAACAACACCAGCGCGGCCTGGCCGAAATCGGGCTGCATCGCCAGCATCGCGACGATCAGCACCATGATGATGAACGAATAGAGCCGTCCCGGAGGCCCGCCCAGGTCCTGGGCGGCGGCCATCAGCCAGGCGGCCATGATCACGAATGCTGGCTTCAGGAATTCGGACGGTTGCACCGAGGCGAAACCCATGCCGTACCAGCGCACGGCGCCCTTGCCGAAATCGGTGCCGAAGAACGGCAGCAGCGCCAGCGCGATGAAGGCCGCGCCGAACCCGATCACCGCGAGGCGCCGCACCAGCTGGGGCCGCATCATCGAGGTGATCAGCATCGCCAGCAGCGCCGCGCCGCCGAACACCGCCTGACGCTGGACGTAGTAGAACGGGTCCAGCCCGTTGCGTTCGGCCAGCGGCGGCGAGGCGGCCAGACCCAGCAGCAGCCCGATGCCGAACAGCATCAGGATGCACGACAGGCTCCACCGGTCGACCGTGCGCCACCATTTCGGCAGCACGGGTTCGACATCGCGCGCGGGAACCGCGCCGTAGACCATTTCCGTCATGGTGATCTGCTCACTGCCTCGTCCGCCCGTTTTCCGGGTCTGCGGGCAAAGTAGACGACTTGCCTCTCCGGGGCTACACAAAAGCGGTTAACAAGTGGTTTCGGCGGACCCTTGCCTTTCGCCGCCGCCGCATGCATCTGCGCGGGATGAAGGTCAGGACGCTCATACTCGGGGCCGGCGCTGCGGGGCTGATGTGCGCGGCGCATGCCGGGCCCGACACGCTGGTGGTCGATCACGCGCGCGCGCCGGGCGAGAAGATCCGCATCTCGGGCGGCGGCCGGTGCAATTTCACCAACCTCTACACCGAGCCCGACCGCTTCCTGGGCGAGAACCCGCATTTCCACAAATCCGCGCTGGCGCGCTACACCCAGTGGGATTTCATCGACCTCGTGGATCGGCACAGCATCGCCTGGCACGAAAAGACGCTGGGGCAGCTGTTCTGCGACGGCAAGGCGACGCAGATCGTGGCGATGCTTCTGGCCGAGGCCGAGAAGGCCGGCGCGCGCCTGTGGTTGGGGGCCGAGATCGGCGCGGTCGGGCACGCGGACGGGCGGTTCACATGCCGGATCACCCGCGAAGGCAAGCCTGTCGACGTGGTGGCGGACAACCTGGTGCTCGCGACCGGCGGCAAGTCGATCCCGAAGATGGGCGCGAGTGGCCTCGCCTACGACCTGGCGCGGCAATTCGGGTTGTCGCTGACCCAGACGCGGCCTGCGCTGGTGCCCTTCACCTTCGACGCGGGCCGCTTCGCCGAACTGTCGGGCACGGCCGTTCAGGCGCGGGTCGGCAACGACCGGCACAGTTTCGACGAGGCGATGCTGTTCACCCATCGCGGGCTGTCGGGCCCCGCCGTGCTGCAGATCTCGAGCTATTGGCGCGAGGGCGAGGACGTGGTGGTCGACCTGCTGCCGGGCGCCGACGCGGCACAGGACCTGCGCGCCGCACGGCAGAAGGTGGGCCGACGCGCGGTAACCACCGCGCTGGCGCAGCACCTGCCCGCGCGGCTGGTGTCGCACATTGCCGGTCAGATCGACCTGACGGGAAATCTGGCCGACCTGTCGGATGCGCGTATCGATACAATCGCCGAAAGCCTGCACCGCTGGCACCTGCGGCCGACGGGAACGGAAGGGTATCGCACGGCCGAGGTGACGCTGGGCGGAATCGATACAAACGGCCTCGATTCCCGTACAATGATGGCGCACCATTTGCGCGGATTGTACGCTATCGGCGAGGCCGTGGACGTGACCGGCTGGCTGGGCGGATACAATTTCCAGTGGGCGTGGAGCTCGGGCGTGGCTGCAGGCCGGGCAATCGCGGGCGCCTAGCCCAGGAGCGCCCGCACCTGCGCGATGAAGTCGGCGCCGCGCTCCTCGAAATTGTCATACTGGTCGAAGCTCGCCGCCGCCGGCGCCAGCAGCACCACGTCGCCCGGCTGCGCCTCGGCCGCGGCCTGCGCGACGGCGGTCCCCATGTCGCCGCACAGCGATGCCTCGGTCCCCGGCAGGTCGCGGGCGAAGACCTCGGGCTCGCGGCCGATGACGTAGGCCTTGGCCACGTGGTCGAGCGCGGGGTGCAGCCCCGATAGCCCGCCGTCCTTCATCAGCCCGCCGCAGACCCAGCGGATCCGCGGGAAGGCGCGCAGCGCCTGCAGCGCCGCGTCGACGTTGGTGGCCTTGCTGTCGTTGACGAAGCGCACGCCGTCACGCTCGGCGATCAGTTGGCTGCGATGCGGCAGGCCCTCGAAACTGCGCAAACCGGCCTCGATCTCACGCGGGCCGAGGCCCAATGCCCGCAGCGCGGCGAAGGCGGAACAGGCGTTCTGGTGGTTATGCGCACCCGGCAGCCCCTTGATGTCGCGCAGGTCGATCGAGCCCACCTGCCGGCCCTTGCGCCACTCGGTCAGGAACCCCTTGCGCGCGAAGACCAGCCAGCCCGGCCCGTTCAGCTTGCGCCCGCTCGAAACGCGGATCACCCGGTCGTCGGCGCGCCCTTCGGACAGCTGCCCGGCAAGGTACCGCCCCTCGATCTCGTCCACGCCGATCACCGCGCGGTCGGGCCCGCCTTCGGCGAAGAGCCGCCGCTTGGCGGCGAAATACCCGCCCATGCCGGCGTGGCGGTCCAGATGGTCGGGCGTCAGGTTGGTGAACACGGCGACGTCGGGCGTCAGCGCGCGGGCCAGGTCTGTCTGGTAGCTCGAAAGCTCCAGCACCACGATCCCGCCGTCGCCCGGCGGGTCGATGTCGAGCGCGCCGCGGCCGATAT
>NZ_JBELMH010000012.1:13704-28388 GCF_042096055.1 Citreimonas sp.
ACCACGATCCCGCCGTCGCCCGGCGGGTCGATGTCGAGCGCGCCGCGGCCGATATTGCCGGCCAGCTGGCAGTCGCGTCCGCTGGCGCGCAGCACGTGGTCGATCAGCGCCGAGGTGGTCGACTTGCCGTTCGACCCGGTGACCGCGACGACGCGCGGCGCACGGTCGAAGCCGTCCCACTCGTCGGTCGCGAGCGAGCGGAAGAACAGGCCGATGTCGTTGTCCACCGGCACGCCGGCTTCGAGCGCGGCCGCGACGGCGGCGTTCGGTTGCGGGTAGAGGTGCGGGATACCGGGCGAGACGATCAGGCTGGCGATATCCTCGAACGCGCTCGGGTCGCGCAGGTCGCGCACGGTGAAGCCCTCGGCCTCGGCGCGTTCGCGGGTCTGGGGTGTGTCGTCCCATACCACCACGGCGGCGCCGCCTGCCTCTAGGGCCCGCGCGGTGGCCAAGCCCGACCGCCCCATGCCCAGAACCGCGACCGTCTGGTCCTCGAAACCCGTAACCGGGATCATCGCGCGTCTCCACATGCCGTGCCGGTCCAACCCGGCGCAGCCCTTCGCGTAGCGTGCCCGCCGGGCCCGTGCAAGCCGGCGTTCAGCGTACCTTCAGCGTGGCCAGCCCGACGATGGCGAGGATCAGCGAGATGATCCAGAAGCGGATGACGATCTGCGGCTCGGCCCAGCCCTTCTTCTCGTAATGGTGGTGGATCGGCGCCATCAGGAAGACGCGCTTGCCGGTGCGCTTGAAGTACAGCACCTGGATGATGACCGACAGCGCCTCGACCACGAAGAGGCCGCCGACGATGCCGAGGACGAGTTCGTGCTTGGTGGCCACGGCGATCGCGCCCAGCGCGCCGCCCAAAGCCAGACTGCCGGTGTCCCCCATGAAAACGGCCGCCGGGGGCGCATTGTACCAAAGGAACCCGAGGCCGCCGCCCACCACGCCGGCAGCGAAGACCAGGATCTCGCCCGTACCGGGGACGTAGTGCACGTCGAGATACTCGGTGAAGTCGACGCGGCCCACGGCGTAGGCGATGATGCCCAGCGTGGCGGTCGCGATCATCACCGGCATGATCGCCAGCCCGTCGAGCCCGTCCGTCAGGTTCACCGCGTTGGCGGCGCCCACGATCACGATCATCGCGAAGGGCACGAAGAAAGCGCCCATGTACAGCAGCGTGTCCTTGTAGAACGGCAGCGCCAGCGCGTTCGTCAGCTCGACCGGGTGGACCCAGGCCGACCACAGCGACGCGATCAGCGCCACGGCGAACCCGATCCCGAGGCGGATCTTGCCCGACACACCCGCGACGTTCTGCTTGCTGACCTTGGCGTAATCGTCGGCGAAGCCGATCAGCGCGTAGGACAGCGTCACGAACAGGATGATCCAGATGAACGGGTTGTCCAGCCGCGCCCAGAGCAGCGTCGAGGTCAGCACCGCGCCGATGATCAGCAAACCACCCATCGTCGGCGTGCCCGCCTTGATGATGTGCCCCTCGGGTCCGTCGGCGCGGATCGGCTGGCCCTTGCCCTGCGTGCGGCGCAGCACGTTGATCAGCGGCAGGCCGAACAGGAAGCCGAAGATCAGCGCCGTCATGAACGCGGCGCCCGCCCGGAAGGTTATGTAGCGGAAGAGATTGAAGAAATCCCCACCGTCGCTCAGTTCGGTGAGCCAGTATAGCATCGTCTGTTCCTAAAGATCGCCGCCCGCCGGGGCGTGTCCCATTTTGCGGATGGCGTCAACCACGCGCGCCAGCCCGACCGATTGCGAGCCCTTGACCAGCACCACGTCGCCGGCATCGAGATCACCGGCGAGGCCGGTCGTGACCTCCGCAGCGGTCTCGAGGCAGCGGCCGCGCTTGTCTTCGGGCAGCGCCTTCCACAGGTGGCGCATCAGCGGGCCGATGCAGTGCACGACGTCGATGTCGCGCATCGCCGGCAGTTCGGCGATGCCCGCGTGCAGCGCCGCCTCGGTCGCGCCCAGCTCCTTCATGTCGCCCAGGTAGGCGATGCGTCGGCCGTGGTCCTTCTTGCCCAGCCCGTCGCGCACGCGCGCCGCGGCCAGCACCTCGAGCGCGGCCCCCAGAGACGCGGGGTTGGAATTGTACGCATCGTCGATCAGTTCGAGGCTGAGATCGGTCGCGACTGGGTCGAGCAGGATAACCTCGCGCGCGCCGCGGCCCGCACCCGCGCGCCACTGGCCCAGCGCGGTGACCGCCAGCGCGGGGTCGAGGCCTAGCGCGTCGGCCACCGCCAGCACGCCCATCGCGTTGACCGCGAAGTGCCGGCCCGGGGCCATGACCTTGAACAGCCGCTTCTCGCCCTGCGCGATCCCGCTTGCGACCGTGCAGTCGTCGCCGATCCGCGCCTCGGCCAGCCGGTAGGCCAGGCCGTCGGTCTCGCCGAAATCGACGACGCGGTCGGACTTTTCGCGCGCGTGCTCGCGCAGCACGTCGCTGACCTCGAGATCACCGCGCAGCACGGCGGTACCGTCCGTCTCGAGCCCGTCGAAGATCGCGGCCTTCTCGTGCGCGATGCCGCGCAGATCGTCGAACGCCGCCAGATGTGCGGGCGCCACGATGGTGACCAGCGCCACGTGCGGGCGCGCCATGCGCGACAGCGGCGCGATCTCTCCGGGCGCGTTCATGCCGATCTCGATCACGGCGAAATCGGCGTCGGCCGGCATCCGCGCGAGCGTCAGCGGCACGCCCCAGTGGTTGTTGTAGCTCTTCTCGGCCGCGTGCACGCGGCCCTGCGCGCCCAGCACCGTGCGCAGCATCTCCTTGGTCGACGTCTTGCCGACCGAGCCGGTGACCGCCACCACGCGCCCGCCAAAGCGCGCGCGCCCTGCCCGGCCCAGCGCCTCGAGCGCGGCCTGCACGTCGTCGACGACCAGAAGCGGCGCGTCCTTGGGCAACCCCTCGGGCACGCGGCTGACCAGCGCCGCGGCGGCGCCGCGATCCAGCGCGTCGGCGACGAAGTCGTGCCCGTCGCGCGCGGATTTCAGCGCGACGAACAGGTCGCCCGGCTGGATGGTCCGCGTGTCGATCGACACGCCGGTCGCTTGCCACGCCGCGGTGACCTGCCCGCCGGTGGCCGCGGCCGCGTCGTCGGAAGTCCAAAGGGTCACGGTGTTCTCCGCCTCGTGCGTCATGATCCGCGTCCGTCCAGCGCCGCCACGGCCACGCTGGCCTGTTCCGCGTCGTCGAAGGGATAGACCGTGTCGCCGACGATCTGCCCGGTCTCGTGCCCCTTGCCGCAGATCAGCAGCGCATCGCCCGGCTCCAGCGCGTCGACGCCGCGCAGGATCGCCTCGGCCCGGTCGCCGACCTCGAGGATCTTCGCCTGCCCGCCCTCGCGCGCGCCGGCCAGAACGGCGGCGCGGATCGCAGCCGGGTCTTCCGAGCGCGGATTGTCGTCGGTGACGATGACCATGTCCGCGGTCTCGGCCGCCGCGCGGCCCATCAGCGGGCGCTTGCCGGTGTCGCGGTCGCCGCCGGCGCCGACGATGGCGATCAGGCGTCCCATGACGTGCGGGCGCAGCGCGGCGCAGGCCTTGGCCACCGCGTCGGGCGTGTGGGCGTAGTCGACGAAGGCGGCGGACCCGTTGTCGCGGGTCGCGGCCAGCTGCATCCGGCCGCGGACCGTGCCCAGCATCGGCAGCATGTCGAACACATCGTCGGCCTCGGCCCCGCAGGCGATGACCAGTCCGGCGGCCAGCAGCACGTTCTCGGCCTGGAAGCCGCCTATCAGATCCAGCCGCTCCTGCCGGGCGCGGCCGCGCCAGCTCAGCCGGATCTCCTGCCCCGTGGCGTCGAAGCGCTGCGCCTCGAGGCACAGGTCGGCGGCTTGCCGGCCGACAGTGATGATCTCTTGCCCCCGGGCCTTGGCGATCGCCAGCATGTCGACGCCGCGCGGGTCGTCGATGTTGATCACTGCGGTCCCGTCCTCGGCCAGCACGCGCGAGAAGAGCCCGGCCTTGGCGGCGAAATACGTCTCGAAATCCGGGTGATAGTCCAGGTGGTCCTGGGTGATGTTGGTGAAGCCCGCGGCCTGCAGGGTCACGCCGTCGAGCCGGCGCTGGTCCAGTCCGTGCGAGGACGCCTCCATCGCGGCGTGGCTGATACCGGCCTCGGCGGCGCCGGCCAGCACGCGGTGCAGCGTGATCGGCTCGGGCGTGGTGTGGCGCAGCGGCGTATGCCAGTCGCCCTCGACCCCGGTGGTGCCGACGTTGACCGCGCGCAGACCCAGCTCCTGCCAGATCTGGCGGGTGAAGCTGGCGACCGAGGTCTTGCCGTTGGTGCCGGTCACCGCGACCATCGTCTGCGGCTGCGCGCCGAACCACAGCGCCGCTGTGCAGGCCAGGGTCGAGCGCGGGTCGGCCGCGACAATCAGCGCCGCGTCGGACGCGTCGAGCGCGGATGCGGCGATGCGCGCGCCCTGCGCGTCGGTCAGGATAGCGGCCGCGCCATTGCGCAGGGCCGCGTCGATGAAGGTCGCGCCGTGGATGCGCGTGCCCGGCATCGCCGCGAACAGGCACCCGTCGACCACGTCGCGGCTGTCGACGGCCAGGCCCTTCACCGCCGCCTCGCGTCCGCCGCGCGCCGTCAGCCCCAGCTGCGCCAGGCTTTTCGCCCGCTGCCCCATCTCGCGCCCCCGCATGGTTCGTTTCCCTCCAGATACGCGACAGGGCCGCCCCCTGCCAGAGGCGACTTGGCCCCGATTGCCGGTGACGGCGCGGCGCGCGGCCCGCGCGGCAGATCCTTGCCGGTCGGCGCCGCGCGCGCTCAGTTGGACGTCAGCACGACCGCTTCGGGTTGCGCGGCGAGGCCGGGGCCGTAATCCGGCCGCAGGTCCAGCAGCGGCGCGATGCGCGCGATCATCTCCGCCGCGACCGGCACGGCGGTCCAGCCGGCGGTGCGGCGCGGCTTCTCGCCCGACGTCTCGACGGGCTCGTCCAGGGTGACGATCAGCACGTAGCGGGGATCGGTCGCCGGGAACATCGTGGCGAAGGTCGCGATCACCTTGTCCGGGTAGTAGCCGCCGCCGGTCTCGCGAGGCTTGTCCGCGGTGCCGGTCTTGCCGCCCACGTGGTAGCCCGGCACGTCGCCCATCGACGCGGTACCTTCGGTCACGACTTCGCGCAACATCCGCTGCGCCGCCTTGGCCGCCTGCGCGCCCAGCACCCGCTCGCCGCGCTGCGGTCCGTCCTGGCGCAGCAGCGTCGGCTTCACCGCGAAACCGCCATTGGCGATGGCCGCGTAACCCGCCGCCAGGTGCAGCGGCGAGCTGGACAGCCCGTGCCCGTACGAGATGGTGACCGAGCTGAGATCGGTCCACCGCGCCGGCAGGAGCGGCTTGCCGCCCGAGGCCTCGACCATCTCGAAGGCGACCGGGTCGAAGAAGCCCAGCTTCTTCAGGAACGCCTGCTGCCGCTCGGACCCGATGGCCAGCGCAAGCTTGCCCGTGCCGCGGTTCGACGACTTGATGATGATATCGGCCACCGACAGGTCGCCGTAGTTCTTGCCCTCGAACTCGCCGATGCCGTGGCCGCCGACGCGGAAGGGCGGGCGCGTGTCGATGATCGTGTCCGGCGCCACGAGACCCAGATCCATCGCCTGCGCCGCGGCGAAGATCTTGAAGGTCGAGCCGAGCTCGTAGACGCCCTGAACCGCGCGGTTGAACAGCGGGCTGTCGCCGGGCCGGCCGCTGACCGGCGCGGTGGGGCGGCTGTTGGGGTCGAAATCGGGCAGCGAGACGAGGCTGATCACCTCGCCGGTATGCACATCCATCAGCACGCTGGCGGCACCCTTGGCGTTCATCAGCGACATGCCAGCCTCGAGCACGCGCTCGGTCGCGGCCTGCACCGTCAGGTCCAGCGCCAGTTCCAGCGGGGCGCCTTCACGGGCGGGGTCACGCAGTTCTTCGTCGAAGTAGCGCTCGATCCCCGCGCGGCCGACCACCTCGGCGGAATGCACGCCCTCGATGCCGTAGCCCGCGCCGCCCAGGATGTGCGCGGCGACCGAGCCGTTGGGATATAGCCGCATCTCGCGCGGACCGAACAGCAGGCCGGGCTCGCCCAGGTCGTGGACGGCCTGCATCTGCTCGGGGCTGAGCTTGCGCTTGACCCAGACGAAGGTGCGCTTGCCGGTAAAGTCCTTCAGCAGGCGTTCCTGCGACAGGTCCGGGAAGATGCGCGCCAGTTCGGCGGCGGCGCGCTCGGGCTCGATCATCTGGTGGGGATGCGCGTAGAGGCTGTGCGTCTCCATGTTCTTGGCCAGGATGCGGCCGTGCCGGTCGACGATATCGGCGCGCGTGGCGATGATCGACGCGCCCGTGGCCTGCGCACGCGGCTCCTCGGGCTCGGAGGCGGCGAGCATGCCCATGCGCGCGCCGACCAGACCGAAGGCGCAGAAGAACATCACGCCCAGAACCAGCAGGCGGCCCTCGGCGCGGATGCGGGCGCGGTCGCGCATGTCCTCGTGGCGCAGGCGGCGGTTCTCGCGCTCGATGGCGTCGGGATTCTCGCCCTTCTCGCGGGCGTCGAGGATGCGGGCAAGCGGGCGCAGCGGTATGCGGGTCATGGCTGCTGGGCTCCTGCGCTGGAGACTTCGATGCTGTCGGTGATGTCGATCTCGTCCAGCACGACGGGCGCCACGTGGCGCAGCTCGCGCGGGTCCGAGAACTGCTCGGCCCGCAGCGGCATCAGGCCCAGCCGGTCGAAGTTCAGTTCCGCCAGGTCGCGCAGCCGGTCGGGACGGTTGAGATAGGCCCACTCGGCCTCGAGCACGGCAAGGCGTTCGCGCGCTGCGCCGATCTGGCGCTGCAGGCCGGCCACGCGGTCCAGCTGGGCCTGAGTGGCGTAGTTCTCGCGGTAGGCCCAGAAGCCCGAGCCGATCACGGCGATCGCTGTGAGAAGGAACAGCAGCGTGCGCATTCCTAACGTCCTTTCGGAAGGTCCGGCATGGAGAGGGCGCGCGCGTCGATCGCGCGCGCCGGGGCGTCGGTGCGCCGCGCCACCCGCAGCTTGGCGGAGCGGGCGCGCGGGTTCGCGCGGGTCTCGTCGGCATCGGGGCCGACGGCCTTGCGGGTGAGCGGCACGAACGGGTCGTCCGTGGGCTCGGTGTCTTCGGGCGCGGCGTAGCGGTTGACGTGTTCCTTCTTCGCGCCGTGTTCCTGGAAGAAGCGCTTGACCATGCGGTCCTCGACCGAATGGAACGTCACCACCGCCAGATGGCCGCCGGGTTTGAGCGCGCGTTCCGCCGCCATCAGCCCCTGCCACAGCGCCTCGTACTCGGCGTTCACGGCGATGCGCAAGGCCTGGAACGAGCGGGTGGCGGGATGGCTCTGACCTGGCTTCGCACGCGGCAGGCACCGCTCGACGATCTCGGTCAGCCGGAGGGTGCCGGTGATGGGCAATTGCTCGCGCGCACGCACGATCGCTTTGGCGATCCGGCGCGAGGCGCGCTCTTCGCCGAAGTGGTACAGGATGTCCGCGATCTCGGCCTCGGGGGCCGTGTTGACGATGTCGGCGGCGGTCGGACCGGAATCGCCCATGCGCATGTCGAGCGGCCCGTCGCGCAGGAAGGAAAAGCCGCGCTCGGGCCGGTCGAGCTGCATAGACGAGACGCCCAGATCCAGCACCACGCCGTCGACCTCGGTCGCTGCCTCGTCCATCTGGGCGAAATTGCCCTTGTGAAAGGTGACCCGTTCGGCCAGCGGACCCAGCCGCTCGCGCGCGAGGTTGAGCGCCGTGGGGTCGCGGTCGATGCCGATCACGTGCTCCGCTCCGGCCTCGATCAGGCCGCGCGTGTAGCCGCCCGCGCCCAGCGTGCCGTCGATCCAGGTGCCGGAAACCGGCGCCACCGCCCTCAGCAGCGGGGCGAGAAGAACGGGGACATGCGGCGCGCCCGCCACGGATCAGACCTCGACCGACGGGTCGAGCAGCATCAGCGGATCGAAATCGTCCGGCAGGTCGTCGAGGAACGCCTCGGTCCGGGCCTGCTCCTCGGCCTCGTAGGTGGCGGGGTTCCAGATCTCGAACGTGTCGCCGGAGGCGATGAAATACGCCTCGCTCGACAGGTCGATCTTGCCGCGAAGCTTGACCGGCAGCACGATCCGGCCGCTCTCGTCGACCGAGGATTGCACCGACTGGCCGCTGAACAGCTTCTCGAGCACGCGCCGCTTCTGCGAGCCGCGCGGCATCGAGGCGATCTGCTCGTCGACCTCCTCGATGGCCTCGACCGTGTAGCACTGAAGGTATTTGCGACGGTGGTCGCCGTAGACGATCACGAAGTTGGGGCACTTGCCCTCGACCCAGTCGGGGTCGCCCGCCTCGAGCACGCGACGAAAGCCTGCCGGGATGGAAACACGGCCCTTGCCGTCCACCTTGTGGGTGCCTTCGCCTCTGAACTTCAGCCTGCGGCCCACTGCCCCTGCGGTCCCTTCATGCGCCCCCGTGAAACGGAAAGCGGCGGGTCGATCTGCTGCCACCGATCAACCCGCCGCCCTGCCCGCGTGTGGCGAGCCTGTCCGATCGCGCGCGCCACCTGGGGGGATGTCTGCTCGCCCACGCGCCGGATCCTTTGTCACGATGAAGGGCGGGCCTGTATGATGCCTGCCTTTGTTATCGTTGGGAGTTCTGCATCGGGGTCTTTGCTGCCCCTTAAACCGTCCCTCATCGTGCTTACAGGGATGCCATGGGAATTCATCCCACGCAACAAGTTTTTGCCGCCAAGACACAGGTCAACGTTGTTCCTGTACCCTTGGACCTGGGGATAATTTACCCATCGTTTACGAATTATCGCAGATGTAGATGGCTGCCTCCAAAACAGCGCTATATCTGGCAAGCATGGACGCCGAAAATTTTGTGCCATGAATTCCCATCGGCTAGAAGAATTCGCGGATTGATCGAGCCGAAGCGCGCAGAATCCCGCGAATCTATGCACTCACAGACCGTCACGACCACCGTCTGGGTCCTCTGATTCCGCCGCGGTGGCATAAATTCCCACCCACTGCCTCCGCCCTGACCTTCGGTGGGACGCGCACCCGCCACGGCCCCGGCCGCCGCTTGACCCCGTTCGCCTGCGCCGATACCTCGCCTACGCAAGAGAGGCGCCCATGACGACGATCACCGACAGCCACTGCCACCTCGACTTTCCGGACTTCGACGACATCCGGGCCGAGGTCATCGCCCGCGCCCGGGACGCCGGCGTGCATCGCATGGTCACCATCTGTACCCGCCTGCGCCATGAGCCCGCCGTGCGCGCCATCGCCGAGGCCAACGCGCCCGTCTTCTACGCGGCCGGAACGCATCCGATGTCCGCCGCCGAGGAACCGATGGCGACGGTCGATCAACTGGTCAAGCTGGCGGAGCATCCGAAAATGGTCGGCATCGGCGAGACCGGCCTCGACTACCACTACACCGCCGAGACAGCCGAGGTGCAGCAGCAAAGCCTGCGCATCCATATCGAGGCGGCGCAGGAAACGGGCCTTCCGCTGATCATCCACGCACGCGACGCGGACGACGACATAGCCCGCATCCTGCGCGAGGGCTTCGAGGCGAAGCCATACAGCTGCGTGATGCACTGCTTCTCGTCCGGGACGGCGCTGGCGCGCGCGGCGCTCGACATGGGATTCTACCTGTCGATGTCCGGCATCGCCGCCTTCCCCAAGTCGAAGGAGCTGCGCGCGATCTTCGCCGACGCGCCGCTTGACCGCATCCTGGTCGAGACCGACAGCCCCTACCTCGCGCCGCCGCCCCATCGCGGCAAGCGCAACGAGCCCGCCTACACCGCCCACACCGCAAAGGTCGGCGCCGAGACCTTCGGGCTGAGCTACGACGAGTTCGCCGCCGCGACCGAGGCGAATTTCGAGCGTCTCTTTGGCAAGGCCGCCGCGTGGGCGCCCGCATGACCGAGCTGCGCTTCACCATCCTGGGCTGCGGATCCTCGGGCGGCGTGCCGCGTCTGGGGGGCCACTGGGGCGAATGCGACCCGGACGACCCACGCAACACGCGCCGGCGCTGCTCGATGCTGGTCGAGCAGGAAGCCGAGGGCGGCATCACGCGCGTGCTGATCGACACGACGCCGGACATGCGCCAGCAGCTGCTCGACGCGGGCGTCGGTACGTTGGACGCGGTGGTCTGGACGCACAGCCACGCCGATCACGTGCACGGGCTCGACGACCTGCGCCAGATCGTCTTCAACACCAGGCAGCGCCTGCCCGTATGGGCCGACGGCGACACGCAGAACGACCTGATCTCGCGCTTCGGCTACGCCTTCACCCAGCCGGCCGAGTCGCCCTACCCGCCGATCCTCGACCTGCACACGATCGACGGGCCGATCACCATCGACGGCGCCGGCGGCGCGGTGACGCTGACACCGTTCCGGGTGAACCACGGCAGCATCGACGCGCTGGGGTTCCGCATCCGCGACCTCGCCTACCTGCCGGACGTGGTCACCATCCCCGAGGACGCCTGGGATCACCTTCGGGACCTCGACTGCTGGGTCCTAGATGCGCTGCGCCGCAAGCCGCATCCAACCCACGCACATCTTGACCTGGCGCTGGAATGGATCGCCCGCGCAGCCCCGCGCCGCGCGATCCTGACCAACATGCATATCGACCTCGACTACGCGACGGTCGACGCCGAGACGCCGCGCCACGTCACGCCCGCCCATGATGGGCTGGTCGTCCGCTATGCGCTCTGAGTACCGCGCGCCCGCGCCTCTTCGATCCGCACGAAATCCCGCAGCAGGTCCGCACCGGGCCACGCACATCCGAAGGGTCCCGCCATGCAGGCGCTGATCGACGTCATCCTGCCGGTCTTCCTGGTGATCGGCGCGGGGTACGTCTGCGTCTGGCGCGGCCTGCTGGGCGAGGATGCGGTCGATGGCCTCATGTCCTTCACGCAGAACTTCGCGATCCCCGCGCTGCTGTTCCGCGCGATCTGGACGCTCGATCCCGGCGGCGATTTCGACTGGGCGATCCTGTTCAGCTTCTACACCGGGTCCGCCGCGGGCTTCACGGTCGGCCTGCTGGGCGCGCGCTACCTCTTCGGCCGCGACTGGGAGGACAGCGTCGCCATCGGCTTTTGCTGCCTCTTCGCCAACTCGCTGATGATGGGCCTGGCGCTGACCGAACGCGCTTACGGCTCGGACGCGCTGCAGGCGAACTACATCATCATCGCGATGCACTCGCCCTTCTGCTACGGCATCGGCATCACCGCGATGGAGATCGTGCGCGCCCGCGGCCGCCCGGCGCGCGAATTGCCGGGCACGGTGGCGCGCGCGATGTTCCGCAACGCGCTGGTGATCGGCATCCTGCTGGGTCTGGCCGCGAACCTCACCGGCCTGCAACTGCCCGTACCGGTGACCGATGCCCTCGACATGGTCGTGCGCACCGCCCTGCCCGCGGCGCTCTTCGGCATGGGCGGCGTGCTCTACCGCTACCGGCCCCAGGGCGACGGCCGGATCATCGCCTTCATCTGCGTGGTCACGCTGATCATGCACCCGACGATCACCTGGACGCTCGGCACCCTGACCGGCCTGTCGCGCGACGCCTTCCGCTCTGCCGTCATCACGGCGGCGATGGCGCCGGGCATCAATTCCTACGTCTTCGCCAACATGTACGGCCGCGCGCGCCGCGTCGCCGCCTCGAGCGTGCTGGTCGCCACGGCGCTGTCGGTCCTGACCGCCTGGTTCTGGCTGTCGGTCCTGCCGTGACTGCCCTTCGCGCCGCCAAAGGGTCGGCGGGCGGGCGATGCCATCCCGAAGGGAGGGCGAGAGCCGACCGCTGGACCACGCCGCGCTGCGTCTCTAGCGTGCGTGCATGACATCCCTGGACCGTCCCCTTCTCGGCATCGCGCTGATGCTGGGCTTCTGCGTGCTGGCACCCATGGGCGACGCGCTGGCCAAGCTGCTCGGCCCCCATGCGGGCGTCACCCAGCTGGTGGCGCTGCGCTTCGGCATCCAGGCGCTGATCCTGTTGCCCATCGTGGCCCTTACCGCCCGGCCGTGGCGGATGACGCCGCGGATCGCGGTCTTCGTTGCCATGCGTACCGTCCTGCACATCGGCGGCATCGCCGGCATGTTCACCGCCCTGCTCTACCTGCCGCTCGCCGACGCGATCGCCATCGCCTTCGTGATGCCCTTCATCGCCCTGCTGCTCGGCCATTGGCTGCTGGGGGAAGAGGTCGGCTGGCGGCGCGTCTCGGCCTGCGCCGTGGGCTTCGCGGGCACGTTGCTGGTGGTGCAGCCCGCGTTCGAGGACGTGGGCTGGCCGGCGCTTCTGCCGCTGGCGGTGGCGGTCGTTTTCGCCCTGTTCATGCTGGTCACCCGCCGCATCGCGCGCGAGACCGACGCGGTCGCGATGCAGGCGGTGTCGTCGCTGATGGCCTTGGTGCTGCTGCTGCCGCTGCTCGCCCTGCCCGTTGAGGCCGCGGGCGTCCTGTCTTGGCAGCCGCTTTCCGCTGCAAGCTGGGCGCTCGTGGCCGCCATGGGCACGCTCGGCACGCTGGCGCACCTGCTGATGACGTGGTCGCTGCGCTTCGCCCCCGCCTCGACGCTGGCGCCGATGCAGTACATCGAGATCCCCGTCGCCACCGTCGTGGGTTACGTGATCTTCGCCGACCTGCCGGGCCCGATGGCCGGCCTCGGCATCGCGATCACCGTTGCGGCCGGCCTCTACGTCGTCATGCGCGAGCGGGCCATCCTGCGGGCTGCGCGTCCAGCGCCGATCGCAGCGCCGCCAGGTGCGCCACCGGCAGGATGAGGACCATCCCCGGCCCGTCGAGCGCCAGTTCGACACGTCCCAGCGCCTCGTTCGAGGTGCCGATCACCGCGTCGGGCGCAAAGGGCAGCCCGTCGATCGGCCAGCGCAACCCGGTCGAGCCGCCAGTCGCCGGCGCCATCGGGAACAGCGACACCCGCGTGCCCGCCGGCAGGTCCAGCGCCAGCGCGGGCGGCGCCAGCACCGCCACGTCGTGCCGGCCCACTAGGATGCAGCGCCGGTCAGGCCGCCGCGCCAGCACCGTGAGCGCGGCCAGCTGATGGTCCAGCCGCGCGCCGAGGAACCCGTGCGCGATCACCAGCGGCGCGTCGATGTTGCGCAGCGCCTTGTCGAAATCCGTGCTCTCCTGCTCGACGATCGGGTGCAGGACGCGCGTCGGCAATTGCGCCCGGTCGATCTCGGACAGCGAATCCATGTCGCCGATCACCGCGTCGGGCGGCACGCCGATCCCAAGCAGCGCACCCGCGCCGCTGTCGGCAGCCACGCGCAGCGCGCACGCCGCCGCGTCGGCGCGCAGCGCTTCGGGGTCGCAGGGCCCGCCCCCGACCAGCAGGACCGGTGCCTCTGAGGTGACAATCGGCGTTTCCATGCAGGTTTCATCGCGGATGCGGACACAGAACACAATGCGGCCACAAAATGATGCTGTGATGGTCTAGGAATCGGGCAGCTTTGGACGTGGCTGTCGTGGTAAACACTGCCTGATCACGGATGAGAAAGCAGCGCATGGTCGGCTCCAGCAAGATCCTGACGGTCAAGTACGGCACCTTCTCCTGCACGGCAGAGGGTTTCGAGGATCCGTTGGGCGCCGTGAAGGACACGACGCATTTCTTCCGCCACGTGGTTCAGGACGACCGGTTCTTCGGCGCGGAACCTCCGCGATTTGACGCCGCCCTGGCCGAAGAATTGCTGCGCGACCAGCTCGCCGGCAGCCTGCGCGATGGCCACCTGACCGTGCGGCCCGACGGCGAGCGGCAGGCGCTTGCGGGCGAAGCGACGCGCGAAGCCGATCCTGCTACGACCGAGTCCGCGCGCGCCACGGAACGACCGGAGGCCGCCGAGGCTGGAACCGACGCCGCCGCAAGCGGCAATTCCGACACGCCGGCATCCGAGCCGCCGGCCGCACCGTGGGTCGACGCCACCGAGCGCGCGGCTCCCGCTGCGCCACAGCTGAACGATTCGCTCGCCGAGAAGCTCGCCCGCATTCGCGCGGTCGTTGGCGCGACGGCTTCCGGGTCGGAGTTGGACGGCGCGCAAGCCTCCAGCAGCCACGGGGACGATGAGACGGGCGACACGCCGCGCGCCGAAGAGGCGCCAAAGATCGCGGACGATTTCGCATACGAGGACGGCGCCGTGCCGGCCGTGGCGCGCGCGCGAGACCGTGGTTTCGCAGCCACCCCAGACGCCTATGACGCCGGACGGATTCTCTCCGACAGCGACGACCCCGAACCGCATGAGACTCCCGCGCCCGATGATTGGCCCGGGGTGCGTCGCCTCGAGGCGCCGACCAACGCTGGCCTGTCCCTGCCCGAACCTGACGACCTGGACCATACAGATCCGTCCGGCGCCGATCTGGCGAACGACGACATGCAGGCGCCTGAGGGCTTTCTGGAGACGGACAACCAGGAAGCAGACGCTGCCGAGGCACCTGGCGCTTGGCCCGCGGAACAGGTCACTTCGGACAGCGCGGGCGACGCTGACACCTGTGAAGAAGGCGCGGCCGATGCAGCCGAAGAAGTCTCCGCCGGGCCGCTTGAGGGTGACTACGATTATTCCGCGTGGCTGAACACGGACGATGCGCCCAATCAGGCCTGGGACACTGGCGCGAAGCCGGGGATAGAGCACGCCTCGGATGCTTGGGAAGACGAGACGCGCGACCCGCGCGTCGAGGACGCCTCTGCC
>NZ_JBELMH010000012.1:28488-48428 GCF_042096055.1 Citreimonas sp.
AGCCCCGCGCGCGCGATGCTGACGCAGAACTCGGTGGGCGACACCGACGCCTCGCGGCTGCTGGACCAGACCGACTCGCAGCTCGACGAGCCCGAGGGCAGCCGCCGGCGCAGCGCCATCGCGCATCTGCGCGCCGCCGTGGCGGCCACGCGCGCCGACCGTGCGCTGCAGCCCGAGAAAACCGACGCCGAGACCGAGCGTTACCGCGAGGACCTGGCCAAAGTGGTCCGCCCGCGCCGGCCGAAGGTCTTGCGCAGCATCCGCACGGAACGCCCCGCGGCCGAGGCGCCTGCCGCGCCTCTGCAGCTCGTCTCGGAACAGCGCGTCGCCGAAGCGCCCGCCGGACCGGTGCGCCCGCGCCGCGTCAGCATCGCGGAAGACATCGGCCCGGCGCCGGAGGCGGACCAGGACGGCGACGCCGGCGGCGGTTTCGCCGACTACGCCGCGTCGGTCGGCGCCACGCGCCTGCCCGACCTTCTGGAGGCGGCCGCCGCCTACATGGCGTTCGTGGAGGGCCGCGACCAGTTCTCGCGCCCGCAGCTGATGACCGTGCTGAACCGCGTGGAAGGCGGCATCGCCACCCGCGAGGAGCGGCTGCGCAGCTTCGGCCGCCTGCTGCGCGACGGCAAGATCGAGAAGGCCCGCGGCGGCCGCTTCACCGCGTCCGATAGCATCGGCTTTCGCCCGGACGCGCGCCAGGCCGGCTGAGCCGGCCTCCTCGCACAGGCGGTCAGCCTTCGTCGCCGGGCGCGTCCGGATCGGGCTGACCAACGCCGCGGAACACGAAGCGGAACGGCAGCGCCCAGACGAAGCCCAGGGCGAGATAGACCAGAAGCTCCAGCCAGATCGGCGGCCGGTCCAGCCAGGTCATCACCGTCACCGCCGCGACGATGTAGAGCGGCAGGCCCACCACGAGGATGACCATCGCCCAGCGCCTGCGTGCCTTGTAACTCAGTGCCATGACGGGCGAGCTAGTCCGCGAAGGGGTCGGTGACAAGGATCGTGTCGTCGCGCTCGGGCGAGGTCGACAGCAGCGCCACCGGGCAGCCGATCAACTCCTCGACGCGGCGGACATACTTGATCGCGGCGCCGGGAAGATCCGCCCAGGATCGCGCTCCCTCGGTCGATTCGCTCCAACCCTCCATCTCTTCGTAGACGGGGGTGCAGCGGGCCTGCTCGTCGGCGGCGAAGGGGAGGTAGTCCAGCCGCTTGCCGTCGAGCTCGTAACCGACGCAGATCTTCAGCTGCTCGAACCCGTCGAGCACGTCCAGCTTGGTCAGCGCGATGCCTTTCACGCCGCTGGTCGCGCAGGTCTGGCGCACCAGGACCGCATCGAACCAGCCGCACCGGCGTTTGCGGCCCGTCACGGTGCCGAATTCGCGCCCGCGCGTCCCCAGCCGCTCTCCGTCGGCATCGTGCAGCTCGGTCGGGAACGGCCCCTCGCCCACCCGGGTGGTATAGGCCTTGACGATACCGAGGGTGAAGTCGATCGCGTCCGGCCCGACCCCGGTTCCCGTGGCGGCCTGACCGGCGATAACGTTGGACGAGGTGACGAAGGGATAAGTGCCGAAATCGATGTCCAGCAACGCGCCCTGCGCGCCCTCGAACAGGATGCGGTGGCCGGCGCGGCGCCGCTCGTTGAGCACCTTCCAGACGGGACCCGCGTAAGGAAGGATCTGCGGCGCGATCTCCTTCAGCGCGGCCAGCAGCGCACCACGGTCCACCGGCTCGATCCCGAGGCCTCGACGCAATGGGTCGTGGTGCTGCAGCGCCCGGTCGATCCGCGCCTCCAGCGTCGCCTCGTCCGCCAGGTCCGCCACGCGCACCGCGCGCCGGCCGACCTTGTCCTCGTAGGCCGGGCCGATGCCGCGGCCTGTGGTCCCGATCTTGGTGCCGGCCTGCGCGGCGCCTTCGCGCGCGCGGTCGAGTTCGCCGTGGATCGGCAGGATCAGCGGCGCGTTCTCGGCGATCATCAGCGTCTCGGGCGTGATCTCGACGCCCTGCTTGCGGATCGCCTCGATCTCATTGATCAAGTGCCAAGGGTCGAGCACCACGCCGTTGCCGATCACCGACAGCTTGCCCGTGCGCAGCACGCCCGAGGGCAGCGCGTTCAGCTTGTACACCGTCCCGTCGATCACCAGCGTGTGGCCGGCATTGTGCCCGCCCTGGAAGCGGCAGATCACGTCCGCCCGGCTCGACAGCCAGTCGACGATCTTCCCCTTGCCCTCGTCGCCCCATTGCGCGCCCACGACGACCACGTTTGCCATGCGACCACCCTTTCAATGCCGGTCCAACGCGCCCCCTATACCGATGCGCCGCGGCGCGGGAAACCCGCGAAACGCAGTGCGTCGGACCGTGCGGCGCGGGGGACGGTTGCGCGGCCTGCGCGCTTGGCATAGACACCGCGCCAACGCCCTTCGCACTGCAGGTCCTCATGGAAAACGTCCTTCTCATCGTGCTTCTCCTTCTCGCGCTCGCGCTGGTGGCCGTGGTGCTGCTGCAGCGCTCGGAAGGCGGCGGGCTGGGCATGGGCGGAGGCGGCGGCCCCGCCGGCCAGCGGGCGCAGGCGACGGCGCTGACCAAGCTGACCTGGCTGTTCGGCATCGCCTTCATGGTGATCTCGCTGGTGCTGACGATCCTGGCCGCGCGCGATGCCGACGGCACGTCGATCATGGACCGGCTGGGCAACAGTGCGCCGGGCGCGCAGGCCGACGATCCGGACGCGCTGGACACCGACGCGCTTCTGCCGCCGCCGTCCGAGGTCGATCCCGACGCGCCGCTGCTGCCGCGCGCCGACTAGGTCACAACCTTTCGCGTCACAACCGGCGGTCGCAACAGCATCTTGCGGCCGGCTGGACATCATTGCCCGAATCCTCTAGGGATCAAATCCCGTGATGCTGTCGCCAACCGGGCGGCGGGTGGCCTGAATTCAGGTCCGATTATCCTTCAATATCACGGGGTTCGCCCGACATGGCACGCTTCATCTTCATCACCGGCGGTGTGGTCTCCTCGCTTGGCAAGGGGCTTGCCTCGGCGGCTCTGGGCTCATTGCTCCAGGCGCGCGGGTTCTCGGTCCGGTTGCGCAAGCTCGACCCCTACCTGAACGTCGACCCGGGCACGATGTCGCCCTTCGAGCATGGCGAAGTCTTCGTCACCGACGACGGGGCCGAGACCGATCTCGACCTCGGCCACTACGAACGCTTCACCGGCGTGCCGGCGCGGCGCACCGATTCCGTCAGCTCGGGCCGGATCTACACCAACGTGCTCGAGAAGGAGCGCCGCGGCGACTACCTGGGCAAGACGATCCAGGTCATTCCGCACGTCACAGACGAGATCAAGGACTTCATCTCGATCGGCGAGGACGAGGTGGACTTCATGCTGTGCGAGATCGGCGGCACCGTCGGCGATATCGAAGGCCTGCCCTTCTTCGAGGCGATCCGCCAGTTCAGCCAGGACAAGCCGCGCGGCCAGTGCATCTTCATGCACCTGACGCTGCTGCCCTTCGTGAAGGCGAGCGGAGAGCTCAAGACCAAGCCCACGCAGCACAGCGTGAAGGAGCTGCGCTCCATCGGCATCGCGCCCGATATCCTGGTCTGCCGATCGGAAGGGCCGATCCCGCAGAAAGAGCGTGAGAAGCTCGCGCTGTTCTGCAACGTGCGCCCCGACAGCGTGATCGCGGCGCTCGACCTCGCGTCGATCTACGAGGCGCCGCTGGCCTACCACCGCGAGGGGCTGGACCAGGCGGTGCTGGACGCGTTCCAGATCACCCCCGCACCCAAGCCGAACCTGTCCAAGTGGGAGGACGTGGTCGACCGCATCCACAACCCCGAGGGCGACGTGACCGTCGCCATCGTCGGCAAGTACACGCAGCTGGAAGACGCCTACAAGTCCATCGCCGAGGCGCTGACCCACGGCGGCCTCGCCAACCGGGTGAAGGTCCGCGTCGAATGGGTCGATGCCGAGCTGTTCGACCGCGAGGACCCGGCGCCGCATCTCGAGAAATTCGACGCGATCCTCGTCCCCGGAGGCTTTGGCGAGCGCGGGACCGAGGGCAAGATCAAGGCCGCCCAGTTCGCGCGCGAGCACAAGGTGCCCTATCTCGGCATCTGCCTCGGCATGCAGATGGCGGTGATCGAGGCGGCGCGCAACGTCGCCGGCCTGCGCAAGGCGGGCTCCGAGGAGTTCGACCACGAGGCCGGCGAGAAGCGGTTCGAGCCGGTCGTCTACCACCTCAAGGAATGGGTGCAGGGCAACGAGAAGGTCAACCGCCGCCCCGACGACGCCAAGGGCGGCACGATGCGGCTTGGCGCCTACGACGCGGTGCTGCAAGCGGGCTCGCGCGTGGCGGATGTCTACGGCACAACCACGATCGACGAGCGTCACCGCCACCGCTACGAGGTCGACATCAAGTACCGCGACAAGCTCGAGGAAACGGGGCTGTGCTTTTCGGGCATGTCGCCCGACGGCCGCCTGCCCGAGATCGTCGAATGGCCCGACCATCCGTGGTTCATCGGCGTGCAGTTCCACCCCGAGCTGAAGTCCAAGCCCTTCGACCCGCACCCGCTGTTCCGCGACTTCGTGCGCGCGGCCAAGGAATCCTCGCGCCTCGTCTGAGCGCCGGACTGTCCGGCCGCGCCCGCGCGCGCTAGCTTGGACCGCATGACGCGCTGGATCTTGCCCGCGGCCACGCTGTTGCTGGTTGCCCTGTCCCTGCCCTTCGTCCTGCACGCCGCGGGGCTGGGCTGGTCCGGGATGTGGGCCGACCTGTCCGACACATCGCGGATCTTCCATGCAGACGCGCCGCTGGCCAACACTGCGATCGCGGCGCACATGATCCTCGGCGCGGCGCTGACCCTCGCGGCGCCGGTCCAGGCGCTGCCGGTGGTGCGAAACCGCCTACCGGGCGTGCACCGGCGCGCGGGCTACGTCATCGCGCTGGCTGCGGTACTGACCGGCGCGGGCGGGCTGGCCTACATCGCCGCGCGCGGCACGGTCGGCGGCTGGTGGATGAGCCTGTGGTTCGCCATCTACGGCGTCGCGATGATCGTGGCGGCGACGCAGGTGATCTACCACGCGCTGGACAAGAACATGGCCCGCCACCGCGCCTGGGCCGTGCGGCTGGTGGTGCTCGCCGTGGCGTCGTTCCTCTACCGCGTGCATTAC
This sequence comes from Citreimonas sp., assembly GCF_042096055.1. Taxonomy (NCBI): domain Bacteria; kingdom Pseudomonadati; phylum Pseudomonadota; class Alphaproteobacteria; order Rhodobacterales; family Roseobacteraceae; genus Citreimonas; species Citreimonas sp. The sequence goes on from NZ_JBELMH010000012.1 coordinate 33,652, forward strand.
GGGCTGTGGTACGCGGCGACCGGTGGCGCCGCCTCGAACGAAGCCTTCACCGGCGCCTTCGACCGGATCAACGTGGTGGCGTTCTTCGTGCCCTACCTCCTGCTGGCCGAGCTTTACCTGCGCCGGCGCGGGCCGCGCCGGAACCCCGCGCGCCGCGCGACGGTTCGCAAGGCATGAGCGCGCGTCGCGTCTTCACCTTGCGGGAACGGTCCCGCATTCCGCCCGCGGCCGCGCTGTTGGCCTACGGCGCCATGCTGCCCTTTCCGATAGCCTTCGTCATCGCGCTGACCTCGACCTTCCTGGCCGGGGCGGCGGTGCTGGGGGCGCAGCTTTGGGGGGCGGCGCTGCTGTTGTTCTTCGCGGGCGTGCGGCGCGGTCTCAGCTTCCGCACGCCGGGCGGTGCGACGGCACCGCAATTCGCCACCTTCGCCGCGCTGTTCTGCGCCGGGTTCCTGGCGCTGCTGCTGCCCGCGTTCTGGGCGCTGCCGCTGATCTTGGTCGCGCTGCTGGCGATGGCCGTCGCCGATACCGGCGCCGCGCGGCGGGTCGAGACGCCGCTTTATTTTGAGCGGTTGCGGCCGCCGCAGATCGCCGTCGCGGTGGCGGGCCTGGGCGGGCTGACGGCGCTGTTCTGGCTGGCGTGACGGCGCGCGCAGCGTATCCGGTCAAGGACGCGGTTGATGATCGGCGGCGCGCCGCCTAGGGTTTTCCCGTGACACGGATCGATTTATCAGCCCCCGCGCCCTTGCGTGCGGCCCCGCGCGGGGCCTGACGATGCTGTCCTACCAGCACGCCTACCACGCGGGGAACCTGGCGGACGTGCACAAGCACGCGCTGCTGGCCGCGGCGCTGGATTACCTGACCCGCAAGGACAAGCCGCTGAGCTACATCGAGAGCCATGCGGGGCGCGGGCTCTACGACCTCGGCAGCGTCGAGGCGCGGCGCACGGGCGAGGCCGAGGGTGGCGTGGCGCGGGCCGAGCACTGGTTCGGCGCCGACGATCCCTATGCCCGCGCGCTGGCGGCGGTGCAGGCGGGGTACGGGGCGTCGGCCTATCCCGGCTCGCCCATGATCGCGCGGCACCTGCTGCGCGACACCGACCGCATCCACCTGGCCGAGCTTCACCCGGCCGAGCACGCGGCACTCGAGGCGGCGATGAAGGCGCCCAACGTGCGCGTCCACCATGTCGACGGGCTGGAGCTGGCGCACAGCCTGTGCCCGCCGACCCCGCGGCGCGGGCTGCTGCTGATCGATCCCAGCTGGGAAATCAAGCAGGACTACGCCGACCTGCCCCGCCACATCGCGCGGATCACGCGGGCCTGGAACGTGGGCATCGTCATGCTGTGGTACCCGATCCTGCGCGACCCGGTGCACCCGCCGATGCTGCGCGCGCTGGCCCGCGACCACCCCGGCGCCCTGCGGCACGAGGTGCGGTTTCCGCCCGTCCGCGAGGGGCACCGCATGGTGGGCTCGGGGATGTTCGTGGTGAACCCGCCCTTCGGGCTGGCCGAGGCCGCGGCGCGGCTGGACCCGTTCTTCGCCGCGCTGAACCCACCCCGCTGACCTGATCGTGAGCGGGCCTGTCGCGGGCTGTCCCACGATGGGACACGCGGGCGCCCACGGAAAATCAATGGGTTACAGAGACGGCTTCATCTTCCGTTAGGGTTTCGCGCCCCGGCGCGCTTCGCGGGGTTTGCCGTTCGGGGCGGCAGCGCCTACATGATCGGGATGTTTTCCGATATTCTCAAACGCCTGACGGCGCCCGAACCCGAAACCCTGCCCGACGAAGACGCACGGCTGGCGCTGACCGCGCTGCTAGTCCGCGTCGCCCGCTCGGACGGGGATTACGAAGAGACCGAACGCGCCTGGATCGACCGCATCGCGGCCCAGCGCTACGCCATGTCGCCCTTCGAGGCGTCGAAGCTGCGCGGCGACGCCGAGCGGCTGGAGGCCGAGGCGCCCGACACCGTGCGTTTCACTCGCGCGATCAAGGACGCGGTGCCCTACGAATCCCGCATCGCGGTGATCGAGGCGCTGTGGACCATCGCGCTGGCCGACGGCGAGCGGGACGCCCGCGAGGACGCGATCCTGCGGATGGTGTCGAACTTCCTCGGGATCAACGACCGCGACAGCGCGCTGGCGCGCCAGCGCGTCGAGAGCGCGGGCTAGACCCCGCCAGACCGAGAACGGGCCGCGCCCTGCCACGGGTGGCGCGGCGTCGCGGCTTGCGCTCTTGTGATTGCACAGGCACGGCGTTTTGCGGCACTTTGCACCGATACGCCGAAAGGACCCGCATGCCCGAGCCGAAAGACGCACCGCCCGTCATCGAGATCCGCAACCTGCACAAGGCCTATGGCGCGCTCGAAGTGCTCAAGGGCGTCGACATCACGGCGCCGGCGGGCACGGTCGTGTCGCTGATCGGCTCTTCGGGGTCGGGCAAGTCCACGCTGCTGCGCTGCTGCAACCTGCTGGAGGACAGCCAGCAGGGCGAGATCCTGTTCCAGGGCGAACCGGTGCGCTGGCGCGGCCGGGGCCACGACCGCCGGCCGGCGGACGCCAAGCAGGTGCTGCGCATCCGCACGAACCTGTCGATGGTGTTCCAGCAGTTCAACCTGTGGTCGCACATGACCATCCTGCAGAACGTGATGGAGGCGCCGCTGACCGTGCTGGGCCGCCCGCGCGACGAGGTCGAGCACGCCGCGCGCGGCTATCTCGAGAAGGTGGGCATCGGCGACAAGGCCGATGCCTGGCCCGCGATGCTGTCGGGCGGCCAGCAGCAGCGTGCGGCGATCGCCCGCGCGCTGTGCATGGAGCCGCAGGCGCTGCTGTTCGACGAACCGACCAGCGCGCTCGACCCCGAGCTTGAGCAGGAGGTGGTGCGCGTCATCAAGGCGCTGGCCGAGGAAGGCCGCACCATGCTGATCGTCACCCACGACATGCGGATGGCCGCGGACGTGTCCGACCACGTCGTGTTCCTGCACCAGGGGCTGATCGAGGAGGAGGGCACGCCCGAGCGTCTGTTCGGCGCGCCGGAATCCGAGCGGCTGCAGGGGTTCCTGTCGGCGACGATGCCGGCCTGAGCCGCGCGCGACGCCCGGCCCGCCGGCACCGGGTCCGACGCGACGGCCCCCTTGCCATCGGCGGCGAATTGCCGGACCTTCCGGCGCATCCGGCGGCCATGCGACCGCCGCAAGAGAAAACAGGGAGACGGACATGAAGACACTGATCCTGACCACCACCGCGCTGGCGATGACCGCCGGCATGGCGCTTGCCCAGGACGTGGTGCGGCTGGGCACCGAGGGCGCCTACCCTCCGTACAACTACCTCGACGATTCGGGCGAGGTCGCGGGCTTCGAGCGCGTGCTGGGCGACGAGCTGTGCGCGCGCGCCGAGCTGACCTGCGAATGGGTCACCAACGACTGGGATTCGATCATCCCGAACCTGGTCAGCGGCAACTACGACGCGATCATCGCCGGCATGTCGATCACGCCCGAGCGTGAGGAGGTCGTCGACTTCACCCAGAACTACACGCCGCCGTCGCCGTCGTCCTTCGTCGCGATGAGCGAGGACGTGGACCTGGAGAACGCCGTGATCGCCGCGCAGACCGGCACGATCCAGGCCCAGCACGTGTCCGGCATGGGTGGTGCGACGCTGGTCGAGTTCCCGAACCCCGACGAGACCGTCGCCGCCGTTCAGGCTGGTGAGGCCGACGCGGTCATGGCCGACAAGGATTTCCTGATCCCGGTCGTCGAGAACTCGTCCGAGATGATGTTCGTGGGCGAGGACGTGCCCCTGGGCGGCGGCATCGGCATGGCCTTCCGCGAGAGCGACCCCGAGCTGCGCGCGCAGTTCGACGCCGCGATCCAGTCGATGAAGGACGACGGCACGCTCAACGAGCTGATCGTCGAGTGGCTGGGCGAGGACAGCCCCAAGTTCTGACCAAGGATCGGCGGGCCGCGCGCCCGCCCTTCCCCCTCATGCGGGCGGCGCGGTGACGCGGCGCCCGCGACCGGGAGACCCGAGACATCTTTTCCTTCTGCGCCGATCCCGCCACGCTCGACGGCATTGCCTGGTATTTGTGCTACCTGACCACGGGCAAGCACATGGCCTTCTACGTCTCGTTCGGGACGGTGCTGCTGCTGCTGGCGATCACGGCGCCGGCGGCGATGGCCTTCGGCTTCGGCGGTGCGATGGCCGCGCGGTCGCGCATCGCGCCGCTGTCGTGGCTGGGCAAGGGCTATATCGCGGTGGTGCGCGGCGTGCCCGACATCGCGTTCTTCCTGTTCTTCGTCATCGCGCTCGACCAGGCGTTCGAGTGGACGCGCCACCAGGTGCTGTGCCCGGAATGGGACCAGCCGGTGCGGCAGGGCAACGACTTCGTCGTCTGCGCGGCGGCCAAGCTGCCGCTGGGCGACGCGCCGCAATGGATCCACGAGGTCTACGGCTTCGGCGTGGCGGTGCTGACCTTCGCCATCGTCTTCGGCGCCTTCGCGGCCAACGTGCTTTATGGCGCGATGCGGGCGGTGCCGCGCGCGCAGATCGAGACCGCCGAGGCCTACGGGCTGACGCGGCGCCAGGCGTTCCGGCGCATCGTGGTGCCGCAGATGTGGGTCTACGCCCTGCCCGGCCTGTCGAACCTGTGGATGGTGCTGATCAAGGCGACGCCGCTGCTGTTCCTGCTGGGGGTCGAGGACATCGTGTTCTGGGCGCGCGAACTGGGCGGGGCGAAGACGCCGCGCTTCACCGACTACCCGCACGGCGACTGGCGGGTGTGGTACTTCCTGGCGCTGCTGGTGTTCTACCTGGCGTTCACGCGGGTGTCCGAGATCGTGCTGGACCGGCTGATGGCGCGCCTGAGCCGCGGCCAGGCCACCGCGGCGGGCGACGCCCAGAGGAAGGCAGTGTGATGGCGGATGTGGCGTGGGCAAGGAGGGGGCTCCGCCCCGGTCGCCATGCGGCGACTCCCCCGGAGTATTCGGGCCAGGATGAAGGGGCCGGCGCGTGAGCTGCTGGGAGACGATCGCCGATTACGCGCTGCGCTCGGTCGGGGTGGGCGAGCGGCTGCTGCCGCGCGACAACTTCACCCTGTGCCAGCAGGTCGTGCTGATCGGCTCGGGGATGATCTGGAACGTCTATTTCGGCGTGCTGGCGCTGGCCTCGGGGTTTTTCCTGGCGACCAGCGTGGCGCTGGGAAAGGCCTCGGCCAATCCGGTGGCGCGCAAGCTGTCGACGTGGTTCATCTTCGTGTTCCGCGGCTCGCCGCTGTTCATCCAGTTCTTCTTTGCCTATTTCGCGTTCCTGTCGCTGAAGACGGTCTCGCCGGTGTTCGATCCGTTCACCGCGGCCTGGGCGGGGGCGCTGATCGTGCTGTTCCTCAATACGGCTGCGTATTCGGGCGAGATATTCTATGGCGCGCTGCAATCGATCCCGCGCGGCGACACCGAGGCGGCGGACGCGTACGGCTTTCACGGCTGGGCGAAGTTCCGCAAGATCACCTGGCCCACCATGCTGCGGCTGGCCTGGCCCGCCTACACCAACGAGGCGATCTTCCTGTTCCACGCCACGACGCTGGTGTTCTTTTCCGGCTTCCCGGCGTGGCAGCAGCGGGGCGACGCGCTTTATTACGCCAGCTATTTCGCGGACAAGACGTTCAACCCGTTCGTGCCCTACCCGATCCTCGCCGGGTACTTCATCGTTCTGACGCTGGGCATCATCGGGCTGTTCGGGCTGGTGAACCGGCGGCTGAACCGGCACCTGCCGCAGACGGCGCGCCCCAAGGTCCGGTTCCGGCCCAACCTGATCCGCTGAGGGCGTCGCGCCAAGGCCCCCCTTGCCAAGCGGGGGACGCCCGGGTTACGAATTTGATCAAATCTTGACACGAGGCCCCCATGCCCGCCCCATCGCTCGACTGGCTGCGCACCCATCCCGAGGTGCGCACGATCCGTGCCGCCGCCTGCGACCTCAACGGCGTGCCGCGCGGCAAGCGCGTGCCGTCGCGCTACGCCGAGAAGGTGGTGACCGAAGGCACCCGCTTTCCGATGTCGGCGCTGAACCTCGACATCTGGGGCGAGGACATCGACGACAGCCCGCTGGTGTTCGAGACCGGCGACCGCGACGGCGTGCTGCGCCCGACCGATCGCGGCTTCGTGCCGATGCCCTGGCTCGAGGCGCCGTCTGCGCTGCTGCCGATCTGGATGTACCACGAGGACGGCCGCCCCTTCGACGGCGATCCGCGCCATGCGCTGGCGGCCGTGGCGCAGCGCTACAAGGCGCGCGGGCTGACGCCGGTCGTCGCGGTCGAGCTGGAGTTCTTCCTGATCGACGACAGCACGCGCACGCTGCAGATCCCGATCAGCCCCCGCTCCGGCAAGCGCCGAAAGGCGGCCGAGATCCTGTCGATCCGCGCGCTCGACGCGTTCGACCAGTTCTTCACCGAGCTCTACGAGGCCTGCGAGGCGATGGACATCCCCGCCGACACGGCGATTTCCGAGGCGGGGCTGGGCCAGTTCGAGATCAACCTGGTGCACACCGACAACGTGCTGCGCGCGGCCGACGACGCGTGGCTGTTCAAGTGGCTGGTCAAGGGGCTGGCGCGGCGGCACGGCTTCGCCGCGAGCTTCATGGCCAAACCCTACGAGGATTACTCGGGCTCGGGCATGCACGCGCATTTCTCGGTGCTGGACGCGGCGGGGCAGAACATCTTCGACGACGGCGGCGCCAAGGGCACCAAGACGCTGCACCACGCGATTGCCGGCTGCCTGCGCGCGATGCACGACAGCACGCTGATCTTTGCGCCGCATCTCAATTCCTACGACCGGCTGGTGCCCGAGGCGCACGCGCCGTCGGGGATCAGCTGGGCCTACGAGAACCGCACCGTGGCGATCCGCGTGCCCGCCGGCGCGCCCGCCGCGCGGCGGATCGAGCACCGCGTCGCGGGCGGCGACGTGAACCCGTACCTGGCGCTGGCCGCCATGCTGGGCGCCGCGCTGACCGGGATCGAGGACGAGATCGCCCCGCCCGAGCCGGTGACCGGCAACGCCTACGCGCTGGACCTGCCGCGCATCCCGACCGAATGGGGCGACGCGATCGACGCCTTCGAGAATTCGGACCTGATGAAGCGGATCTTCCCCGACATGCTGATCCGCAACATGGTGCTGACGAAGCGGCAGGAAAAGCTGTACATGGGCGAGTTGACGCAGCCCGAACAGACCGAGATCTACCTCGACACGGTCTGACCAACCCGAACCTTTGGTGTTTCATGCATATCGGCATACTTGTGACCGGCCACGTTCCCGACGACCTCGCTGACGAACACGGCGATTACGGCGCCATGTTCCGGCGCCTGATGGCCGAAGAAGGGTTTTCCTTCACCACCTGGAAGGTGGTCGACGGCGAGTTCCCCGACAGCCCCGAGGACGCCGACGGCTGGCTGATCACGGGCTCGCGCCACGGCGCCTATGAGGATCATCCCTGGATCCCGCCGCTCGAGCAGTTCATCCGCGACGCGTTCGAGGCCGACCGCCCCATCGTGGGCGTGTGCTTCGGCCACCAGATCATCGCGCAGGCGATGGGCGGCCGGGTCGAGAAGTTCGGCGGCGGCTGGTCGGTGGGCCCGCAGGTCTACCACTTTCCCGACGGGCCGCGCATTGTGCAGGCTTGGCACCAGGACCAGGTCACGCAGGCGCCCGAGGGCGCCGAGACCGTGGCCAGCAACGATTTCTGCGCGCATGCCGCGCTGCTGTACCCGCGCAAGGCCTACAGCGTGCAGCCGCACCCCGAGTTCGACGACCGGTTCGTGTCGGGGCTGATCGAGACCCGCGGGCCGGGCGTGGTGCCCGACACGCAGCTGGCGCAGGCCCGCAACACGCTGGGCAAGCCGCTGGACAGCAAGGCGCTGGCGCACCAGTTCGCCACCTTCTTCCGCGAAAGGCGCATCGCATGAACGACGAGTGGATCTCGCGCCTGCCGGAGGCGGCGCAGCGCTACCTGGAAGGGCGACGCCTGGACGAGGTCGAGTGCATCATTTCCGACCTGCCGGGCGTCGCGCGCGGCAAGGCGGTGCCGGCGTCGAAATTCGCGCGCCTGCAGCATTTCCACCTGCCGGATTCGATCTTCTTCCAGACGATTACCGGCGACTGGGGCGAGGCCGCGGACGCCGAGGGCTTCATCGAGCGGGACATGATCCTGCGCCCGGACATGAGCACCGCGACCGCTGCTCCCTGGACCGGCGACTGGACGCTGCAGGTGATCCACGACGCCTTCGACCGCAAGGACCGGCCGGTGCCCTACGCGCCGCGCAACATCCTGCGGCGGGTCTGCGATCTCTACAAGGCGCAGGGCTGGAAGCCGGTGATCGCGCCCGAGATGGAGTTCTTCCTGATCGCGCGCAACCTCGATCCGGCCAAGGACATCGAACCGATGACCGGACGTTCGGGCCGGCCGGCGGCGGCGCGGCAGGCCTATTCGATGACCGCGGTGGACGAGTTCGGCCCGGTGATCGACGACATCTACGACTTCGCCGAGGCGCAGGGCTTCGAGATCGACGGCATCACCCAGGAAGGCGGCGCCGGCCAGCTCGAGATCAACCTGCGGCACGGCGACCCGATCAAGCTGGCCGACGAGGTGTTCTTCTTCAAGCGGCTGATCCGCGAGGCGGCGCTGCGGCACAACTGCTTCGCCACCTTCATGGCCAAGCCGATCGCCGACGAGCCCGGCAGTGCGATGCACATCCATCACTCGGTGCTGGATCTGGAGACCGGGCACAACCTGTTCTCGGGGCCGCAGGGCGGCGAGACGGACGCGTTCTACCACTTCATCGGCGGCTTGCAGAAGCACATGCCGGCGGCGATCGCGGTGCTGGCGCCCTACGTGAACTCCTACCGCCGCTACGTGCGCGACCACGCCGCGCCGATCAACCTGGAATGGGGCCGCGACAACCGCACGACCGGCATCCGCATCCCGCTGTCGGACACCCAGTCGCGCCGGGTCGAGAACCGGCTGGCGGGGATGGACTGCAACCCGTACCTGGGGATCGCGGCCTCGCTGGCCTGCGGATACCTGGGCATGATGCAGGAGGTGCGTCCGTCCAAGCAGTTCCGCGGGGACGCCTACGAGGGCGAGGGCGACATCCCGCGCGTGCTGGGCCAAGCGCTGGACATGTTCGACGAGGCCAAGGATCTGCACGGCGTGCTGGGCGCCGAGTTCGCGCGCGTCTACTCGATCGTGAAGCGGACCGAGTACGAGGAGTTCCTGCAGGTCATCAGCCCGTGGGAGCGCGAGCACCTGCTGCTGAACGTGTGATCCGGCGGGGCGCCGGGGCGGTCTGCCCCCGCCCCCCGACGATATTTGCAGGCAGAAGAAGACCCGAGGAGCCGCGAATGAACCTGCTTTATGCCAACGACGCGCGCGGCGCCTATCCCGACAGCTGGTACGCCGCGACGGTCGATCCCCTGCCGGCCTTCGCGCCGCTTCGGGGCGAGGTCCGCGCCGACGTGGCGGTGGTGGGCGGCGGCTATACCGGGCTGTCGGCGGCGCTGCACCTGGCCGAGGCGGGGCTGTCGGTGGTGCTGCTGGAGGCGCAGCGCGTGGGCTTCGGCGCCTCGGGGCGCAACGGCGGGCAGTTGGGATCGGGCCAGCGGCAGGACCAGGTCACGCTCGAGAAGATGGTCGGGCGCGACGACGCGCGGCGCTTCTGGGAGTTGGGCCAGGACGCCAAGGCGCTGGTGCGCGACCTGGTGGCGCGGCACGGCATCGACTGCCACCTCAAGGACGGCATCGCCTGGGCCGGCGAAAGCGCGGGCTCGGTGAACGAGCTGCACCGCTACGCCGCGCACATGGAGCAACACTACGCCTACCCGCTCGAGGTGCTGGACCGCGCGGCGTTCCACGCGCTGTGCCCTAGCCCGGCCTATCGCGGCGGCATCCTCGACATGGGCGCGGCGCACCTGCACCCGCTCGCCTTCGCGCTTGGCCTCGCGCGCGCGGCGTCCGCCGCGGGGGCGGCGATCCACGAGGGGTCCGAGGTCGAGGCGATCGAGGACGGCGATGGCGGCGTGACCCTGCGCACCGCAAAGGGCAGCGTGCGCGCGGATCACGCGATCCTGGCGTGCAACGGCTACATGGGCGCGCTGGCGCCCAAGGTGGGCGCTCGGGTCATGCCGATCAACAATTTCGTCGTCGCGACCGAGCCGCTGGGCGACCGCGCGGCCGAGGTGCTGACCCGCGACGTGGGCGTGGCCGACGACCGCTTCGTGGTGAACTACTTCCGCCTCAGCCACGACGGTCGGCTGCTGTTCGGCGGCGGCGAAAGCTATGGCTACACCTTCCCGCGCGACATCCGCGCCACCGTGCGCAAGCCGCTGCTGCGGGTCTTCCCGCACCTCGCCGACGTGGAACTGACGCACGCCTGGGGCGGCACGCTGGCGATCACCCGCAAGCGGATGCCGCACCTCGCGCGGGTGTCGCGCCACGTGTTGTCGGCCTCGGGCTATTCCGGACACGGGGTCGGCAATGCCACGCAGGCGGGCCGGCTGATGGCCGAGGCGGTGCGCGGACGCTCGGAGGGGTTCGACACCTTCGCCGCGCTGCCCGCCCCGGCCTTTCCCGGCGGCGCGTCGCTGCGCAACCCGCTGCTCGTGCTGGCGATGAGCTGGTTCGCCATGCGGGACCGCCTGGGCATCTGAGCGGTCATGGAAATGTGCCTTGGCCGCCGCTTGCGCAGCGGGTTAGGGTCTGCGGAACGCTCCTTGCGGGAAGACCGACGATGCTGCCCAACATGCACCAGGCCGAGCCGATCCCCGACGCCGCGCGCGCGGCGCTCGACCGCCTGCTGAGTTCGGGCGACCTGTTCCGCTACACCGCGCCGCAGGATTCCGAGGTGGCGCTGCTGGAACGCGAGTTCGCGGCCCTGATGGGCACGCGCTACGCGCTGGCGGTCAGCAGCTGCTCGGCCGCGCTGTTCCTGTCGCTGGCGGCGCTGGGGCTGCGGCCGGGCGCCCGGGTGCTGCTGCCGGGCTTCACCTTCGCGGCGGTGCCGTCGTCGGTGGTGCATGCGGGCTGCGTGCCGGTGCTGTGCGAGGTGGGCGACAGCCTGCGGATCGACATGGACGACTTCGCCGCGCGCCTGCCGGGTTGCGACGCGGTCATCATCAGCCACATGCGCGGCCACACATCGGACATGGACGCTATCATGCGCCTGTGCGACCGTGCCGGCGTGCCGGTGGTCGAGGACGCGGCGCACAGCCTGGGCACCACCTGGCACGGCCGCCAGATCGGCACGCTGGGCCGCGTGGGCTGCTTCAGCTTCCAGTCCTACAAGCTGGTCAACGCGGGCGAAGGCGGCATCCTGATCACCGACGACGCCGAGCTGGTGGCCCGCGCGATCATCCTGTCCGGCGCCTACGAGCACAACTGGCGCAAGCACATGGCCGGCGCGGACGCGGCGCTCGAGGCCGCGTTCGCACGCTGGCAGAACCGCCTTCCGCTATACAACCTGCGCCTGTCGAACCTGTCGGCGGCGATCATCCGGTCGCAGCTGCCCGAGATCCCGCGCCGGGTGCGCGACGGCCGGCGCAACCACGACCGGGTCGCCGCAAGGATCGGAACCTCGCCCTGGATCGTGGTGCCGCCGGCGCTGGGGCCCGAGCTGCGTGCGCCGGATTCGCTGCAGTTCCAGTTGCCCGAGCTGGACGCTGCCGCGATCGCCGCCTTCGCGGCCGAGGCCGAGGCGATGGGCGTCGCGGTGCAGGTCTTCGGCCTGAGCGCCGACAACGCGCGCGCCTTCTGGAATTGGCAGTTCCTCGACGCGGTGCCCGAGCTGCCGCTGACGCGCGCGATGCTGATGAAGACCTGCGACACGCGCCTGCCCGCCCGCCTGACCGAGGTGGAATGCGACGCGGTGGCCGACGTGCTGGTCGCCGCGGCCGAACGGGTGATGGGACAGCCGCGCGCCTACGGCACCTGAGGCGCCGGGCGCGCCTTAACGGTTCATCTTGGACAGGCGGGTCTGCAGGTCGTGCAGCTGGCGCTTGATCGCGTCGAGGTCTTCCTCTTCCGAGGCTTCCTCGCTGCCGGGTCCGCCGCCCGGGCCGGACCAGTTGGCGCCCATGCCGGCGCCGGTCATCGCCTTCAGGAAGGCCTCTTGCTGGGCGCGCATGGCGTCGAAGCCGGGCACCTTGGCCATCGGGTTGATGGCGCTCATGTTCTCGACCCACTTGGACTGGCTGTCGCGGAACGCCTCGAACGAGGCGGCCAGGAACTGCGGCACCATGCTGGCCTGCGTGCTGGTATAGCTGCGCACGAGGTCGGTCAGCACGTTGATCGGCAGGACGGATTCGCCCTTGCTTTCATGTTCGGCCACGATCTGCAGAAGGTATTGCCGCGTGAGGTCGTCACCGGATTTCAGGTCGACGATCTTCACCTCGCGCCCGTCGCGGATGAAGCCCGCGATATCCTCGAGCGTGACGTAGTCGGACGTCTCGGTGTTGTAGAGCCGGCGGCTGGCGTAACGCTTGATCAGAAGCGGTTTTTCCGTGTCGGCCATCGGCTTCCCTCCCGGGCTGGTCGCATGTCGGGAAAGCTTAGGCGAGTGCCGGGGAAAAGAAAAGCGCGGCCGCGTGGCCGCGCGTCTTCAGAACAGCGAGCCCTGCTCGGGCTTGGGCGCCTTCGCCGGCCCGCGCCTGGGCGCGCTGCCGCCGATCTTCAGCCGTCCGTCGTGGAACTCGATCTCGAGCGCGGTGGCGTTCTCGGCCGCGGCCTTGTTCGTGACCACGCCGCCGTCGCCGCGCACCACCGCGTAGCCGCGGCGCAGCGTCTCGCGGTAGCCCAGCGTCTCGCGCAGCCGGTCGAGCGCGTCGAGCTTGCGCCGCGCCTCGGCCAGCCGCGCGGCCTGCGCGTCGTCTAGGCAGCGCGACAGGTCGTCGAGCTTGGCGCGGTGCTGCGCCACGTCGCGCGCCAGCACCTGCGGGCGCAGCCGGGCGGCCTGCTGCGCGAAGGCCTGCCGGCGGTTCGCGATCAGGCGCGACAGGCACGGCGAAAGCCGGTGCGCGCGGTCGTTCAGGCGGCCGCGCTCGGCCGCGATGGCGCGGGTCAGCAGGCCCGGGCGCAGCGTGCCGCGCTCGCTCAGCCGCAGGCGGCGGCGGTCGACGCCGCGCGACAGCGCCGCCGGCAGCCGGTCGGCCAGCACGTCCAGCCGCTGGCGCGGCCCCTGCAGCAACTCGTCCGGGCGCGGCAGCGCGCGCCCGAGGTCGCGCAGCCGCTGGCGGCGCGTGTCGTTGCGTTGGCCCATCGCGCGGGCCATGCGCGCCTGCACGTCGCCGACCCAGGCCGCCAGTTCCAGCCGAACCGGCACCGCCATCTCGGCCGCGGCGGTGGGCGTGGGCGCGCGCCGGTCGGCGGCGTGGTCGATCAGCGTGGTGTCGGTCTCGTGCCCCACGGCCGAGATCAGCGGGATCGCGCTGGCCGCGGCGGCGCGCACGACGATCTCCTCGTTGAAGCCCCACAGGTCCTCGACCGAGCCGCCGCCGCGGGCGACGATCAGCAGGTCGGGCCGCGGCAGCGCGCCGCCGGGCGACAGGCGGTTGAAGCCCTCGATCGCGCGGGCGACGTCCGCCGCGCAGGCGGCGCCCTGCACCGCCACCGGCCAGATCAGCACCTTGCGCGGGAATCGGTCGCGCAGCCGGTGCAGGATGTCGCGGATCACCGCCCCCGAGGGCGAGGTCACCACCCCGATCACCTCGGGCAGGTAGGGCAGCGGGCGCTTGCGGCCGGCGTCGAACAGCCCCTCGGCCTGCAGCGCGGCGCGGCGCTTTTCCAGCATCGCCATCAGCGCGCCCATGCCGGCGGGGCGGATCTCCTCGATGACGATCTGGTACTTCGACTGGCCGGGGAAGGTGGTCAGGCGGCCGGTGGCGATGACCTCCATGCCTTCCTCGACCGGGGTCTGCTGGCATGCGGCGACGCCCTTCCACATGACGCCCGAGATCACGCTGCGATCGTCCTTGAGGTCGAGGTAGACATGCCCCGAGCGCGGCCGCGACACGCGCCCCACCTCGGCGCGCACGCGGACATGGCCGAACTCGCCCTCGATGATGCGTTTGACCGCGCCCGACAGCTCGGAGACCGAGAATTCCGGCGTGTTGCCCGCGCCCGCGTCGTCGTCGATCAGGTCCATCGCCCGTCCCTTCTGCCCGTTCGGGGCCACAGTAGCGAAGCAAGCGGCGGCCCGAAAGCACCCGGCGTGGACAGGCGGCGCCGCGCGGCCTAATCAGGCCCGGGGGCAAGGAGACGGGCGTGCAGGCAGGGACAGGCGACGGGCGGCCGCGGGTGCTGCTGCTGGCGGACGATTTCAACCCCGACTGGCCGTCGCTGCCGGTCGTGGGCTACAAGTACGCCCGCGCCCTGGCGCGGATCTGCGACGTGACCGTCGCCACCCACGTCCGCAACCGCCCCAACGTCGCGGCCGCCCGCCCGCCGATGAAGGTGGTCTACCTCGACAACGAATGGATCGCGGCGCCGATGCACCGCCTGGCCACGCGGCTGCGCGGCGGCGACCAGGTGGCGTGGTCGACCTCGATGATCATGGGCTACCTGCCCTATCTCGCGTTCGAGCGCGCGGCCTGGCAGCATTTCGGAGCCGACCTGCGTGCCGGGAAGTTCGACCTGGTGCACCGGATCACGCCGATGACGCCGACCATGCCCAGCTGGATCGCGCGGCGCCTGCCGGTGCCCTTCGTGCTGGGGCCGCTCAACGGCAACCTCGACTGGCCGCGCGCCTTCGC
>NZ_JBELMH010000012.1:48528-50205 GCF_042096055.1 Citreimonas sp.
CTGCGCGCGCACCGGCTGGAGATCGTCGGCGACGGCCCCGAACGCGCGCGGATCGAGGCGCTGATCGCCGAGCACGGGCTTGAGGACTGCGTCACCCTGCACGGCCGCACCGACCAGGCGGGCGTGGCCAACTGGATGCGCAATTGCGACGCCTTCGTCTTTCCGTCGATCCGCGAGCTTGGCGCCGGCGTGGTGATCGAGGCGATGGCCAGCGGCATGGACTGCCTCGTCACCGATTACGGCGCGCCCGGCGCGCTTGTGGCCGAGGGGCGCGGCGTGGCGGTGCCGATGGCGCCGCTCGATGCGCTGGTGGACGGCTTCGCGCGGGCGATGCTGGACGCAGCCGCCGACCGCGCGGGCATGGCCGCGCGGTCCGACGCCGCGCGGGCCTTCGCCGCCCAAGGCTTCACCTGGGACGCCAAGGCGGCGCGGACGCTGCAGGTCTACGACGCGGTGCTGGGGGGCGACCCGCTCGCGGGCCTCGGATACTGACCTTTCCTTGCCCGCGCGCGCTGGCTATGAGGCGGGCCATGAAACGGAGGCGCGGTCCATGAACATCCTCATCCTCGGCGGCGGCGGGCGCGAACACAGCCTGGCCTGGGCGGCGCTGCAGAATCCGAAATGCGACAAGCTGATCGTCGCGCCCGGCAACGCGGGCATCGCGCAGATCGCCGAATGCGCCGACCTGAACATCCTCGACGGCGGCGCGGTGGCCGAGTTCGCCGGCGAGAACGCCATCGACCTGGTGATCATCGGCCCCGAGGCGCCGCTGGCCGCCGGCGTAGCCGACGTGCTGCGCGACGCGGGCTTCCCGGTCTTCGGGCCCTCGGCGGCGGCCGCGCGGCTGGAGGCGTCGAAGGCCTTCACCAAGGAGATCTGCGACGCCGTGGGCGCGCCCACCGCGCGCTACGGCCACTTCACCGACGCCGAGGCCGCCAAGGCCCACGTGCGCGAACACGGCGCGCCGATCGTGGTCAAGGCCGACGGCCTCGCCGCCGGCAAGGGCGTGATCCTGGCGCAGACCGAATCCGAGGCGCTGGAGGCCATCGACGACATGTTCGGCGGCGGCTTCGGCGCGGCCGGCGCCGAGGTGGTGATCGAGGAGATGATGACCGGCGAGGAGGCGTCGTTCTTCGTGCTGGTCGACGGCGCGACCTGCCTGCCCTTCGGCACCGCGCAGGACCACAAGCGCGTGGGCGACGGCGACACCGGCCCCAACACCGGCGGCATGGGCGCCTATTCGCCCGCGCCGGTCATGGACGACGCGGTCACCGCGCGCGCGCTGGACGAAATCGTGCGCCCGACCATGGCCGAGATGGCGCGCCGCGGCACGCCCTATTCCGGCGTGCTCTATGTCGGGCTGATGATCGAGGACGGCGCGCCGCGGCTGGTCGAGTACAATGCCCGCTTCGGCGACCCGGAATGCCAGGTGCTGATGATGCGGCTGGGGGGCCAGGCGCTGGACCTGATGCATGCCTGCGCCGAGGGGCGGCTGGCCGAGGCGCAGGTCAACTGGGGCGACGACCACGCGATGACGGTGGTAATCGCGGCGGCGGGCTATCCCGGCGCCTACGCCAAGGGCGGCGCGATCGGCGGGCTGGAAACGCTGCTCGAGGACAGCTTTCACCAGGTGTTCCACGCCGGCACCGCCACCCGCGACGGCCGCGTCGTGGCCGC
>NZ_JBELMH010000012.1:50305-56608 GCF_042096055.1 Citreimonas sp.
GCCGCGCGCCGCGCCTCGAGCATGGTGCGGCGCAGCTGGATGAAGTTCAGCCGCGACGCCAGCGTCGCCCGCGCGGTCCGGTCGTCCGAATCGACGAGATGCGCGCGGACATCGTCCGCCTCGCGCATGAGGTCGCGGATCTCTTCGGTCAGGCGGTAATAGCGCCAGCCCCGGTCGTGCGCGCGGTCGAGCGCGGGCAGCGACGCGGCCGGGCAGACCGGCGACAGGCGCCGGCCCGAGCGGCCGACGTCGTAGGCGTTGTCGGGCGTGCAATAGGCGCGCAGGCCCGCTTGGCGGCCGCGCTCCCACGCCGCGCGGTCGGGGGTGACACCGGTCTCGTCGCAGGCCTTGTAGTGGTTGACGATGTAGTCGGCGGTGCGCCCGGCGCGGCCGTCGCGCTGGCCGATCTCTTCCCAGTTGCCGGCGAGGCATTCCTGCTCGCTCAGCGAGGCGCAGGAAGCGAGCGCCATCAGAAGTGCCAAGGCGGCGATGAGGCGAAGGAACACGGGCGCGGACTCCTGCAAATATGCATGCAGACTGCGCCCGGCCGCGCGGTCCGTCAACGGTGACGCAAGGGCTGCGGCGTGAGGATGCCGGCCTCGGTCACGATCATGTCGAGCGGCTGGTCGGTGGGCTCAAGCGGCAGGTCGTTCGTTTCCTGCGCGGCGAAGGCGAAGCCGATGGCGGCGCGCGGCCCGCGCGCCCGCAATTCGGCCAGCGTGCGGTCGTAGTAGCCGCCGCCATAGCCCAGCCGGTTGCCCGCCCGGTCGAAGGCCAGCAGCGGCACGATCAGCACGTCCGGCTCGACGTAGTCGGGATCGGCGGGGATCTGGGCGCCGAAGGGGCCGGCGACCAGAGGGGTGTCGGGCGTCCAGCGGGCGAAGCGCAACGGCAGGCCGCGCCCCTCGATCACCGGCACGCAGACCGGGCCGTCGCGCGCGGCGCGCGCCATCGCGGGGCGGGGGTCGATCTCGGTCCGGATGGGCAGGAAGCCCGAGACGCAGGCACCACGATGGCGGTCGAGCACGTCCGCCAGCGCCGCCCAGGCGTCCGGCGGCGCCGCCGCGAAGGCGGCCTTGCGCCGGGCGAAGGCCGCCTTGCGCGCCGTGTCCTTCAGCGCCTCGATGTTCATCTAGAGCAGCACCGCCGAGGCGAGGCCGAGGAAGGCGAAGAACCCGACCACGTCGGTGACCGTGGTCACAAAGGTGCCCGCCGCCAGCGCCGGGTCGACGCCGGCCTTTTCCAGCACCACGGGAATGACGATGCCCGACAGGCCCGCCACCACGAGGTTGATCACCATCGCCGCCGCGATCACCGCGCCCAGAAGCGGCGAGCCGAACCAGATCAGACCGACGATGCCCATGATCACCGCGAAGCCGAGGCCGTTCAGCAGGCCCACGGCGACCTCGCGCCGGACGACGCGGAACATGTTCGAGCCCGTGAGGTCGCGCGTGGCCAGCGCACGCACCGCCACGGTCAGGCTTTGCGTGCCCGCGTTGCCGCCCATCGACGCGACGATCGGCATCAGCACCGCCAGCGCCACGATCTCGGCGATGGCCGCCTCGAACTGCGCGATCACGAGGCTTGCCAGCACCGCCGTCAGCAGGTTCACGCCCAGCCAGGGAAAGCGCCGCCGCGTGGTCGCCAGGATCGTGTCCGACAGGCGGCTTTCCTCGTCGACGCCGGCGAGGCGCAGGATGTCCTCTTCGTTCTCTTCCTCGAGCACCGCCATCGCGTCGTCGATGGTGATGACGCCGACGAGGCGCTCGGTCTCGTCCACCACGGGCGCCGAGATCAGGTGGTACTGGTTGAACGCGTAGGCCACGTCGCCCTCGTCCTGCAGGACGGGGATGATGCGGAAATCGTCCGAGGCGATGGTGCGCAGCGCGACGCCGCGGCTGGACCCCATCAGCTTGCCCAGCGCGACCTTGCCCACCGGGCGCAGTTTCGGGTCGACCAGGAAGATGTGGTAGAACTGCTCGGGCAGGTCGTCCGAGGCGCGCAGGTAGTCGATCGCCTCGCCCACGGTCCAGTGCTCGGGCGCCATCACGACCTCGCGCTGCATCAGGCGGCCGGCCGAGTAGTCCGGGTAGGTCAGCGATTGCTGCACCGCCGCGCGGTCGCTCGCGGCGAGCGCGCCGAGGATCGCGTCGCGCTGCTCGGAGTCGAGGTCCTCGAGCAGGTCGACCACGTCGTCGCTGTCGAGATCGCGCACCGCCTCGGCCAGGACCTGCGGGTTGATGACGCCCAGCAGTTCCTCGCGGATGGTCTCGTCGAGTTCCGACAGGATGTCGCCGTCGAACTCGCGCCCGTAAAGCTCGATGAAGCGGACGCGGTCGCCCTGCTCGATCTGTTCGAGAAGGTCGGCGATGTCGGCCGGGTGCAACGGCTCCATGAGCGCGACGAGCTGGTCGCGGTCGCCGTCCTCGATCGCCTGCAGCACCTGCAGGACGGACTTGCGGTCAAGCGCGTAGGCGTCTTCGGGATCGGGATCGGGCGTCAGGATCTCGGACTCGTCCAGCATCACCGCTCTCCATTCGCTTGCCGCTGCCTCGTCCTGATTCTAGGGCAGTGCGGCGGCAGGTAAAACCACATTCGCCAAGGCGTTGTGGCGGCCGCTGCGCGGGATTACCCTGACGCGTTGCAACCGGAGATGAGCGTGACCGATACAATCCTGCACCTGGGCCAGACGATCCGGTTCGACGGCGACGCGCTGCGCGAGGGGCCTTCGGCTGCGCGCCACGAGCGCCGCGGCGGCATCGCGGTGCGCGACGGCCGAATCGTGGCCGCGGGGCCGGCCGAGACGCTGCGCGAGGAGCACCCGGGCGCGCGGGTCGAGGACCATGGCGAGGGCCTGATCCTTCCCGGCTTCGTCGACGCGCACGCGCATTACCCGCAGACCGGCATCATCGCGAGCTGGGGCAAGCGGCTGATCGACTGGCTGGAAACCTACACCTTCCCCGAGGAAATGCGCTTTGCCGATCCGGCCTATGCCGCCGACGTGGCGGGGCGCTACCTCGACCTGCTGATCGACCACGGCACGACCAGCGTGTGCAGCTTCTGCACGATCCACACCGCCTCGGTCGAGGCGTTCTTCGCGGCCGCCGAGGCGCGCGGCATGCGCGTCGCCGCCGGCAAGACCTGCATGGACCGCAACGCGCCCGACGGCCTGCGCGACACCGCGCAATCCGCCTACGACGATTCCGCCGCGCTGCTGGCGCGCTGGCACGGGCGGGGACGCGCCGACTACGTCATCACGCCGCGCTTCTCGCCCACCTCGACGCCCGAGCAGCTGGCGGCGATGGGCGCGCTCTGGGCCGAGAACCCCGGCTGCCTTATGCAGACCCACCTGTCGGAGCAGACCGACGAGATTGCCTGGGTGAAATCCCTGTTCCCGGACGCGCGCGACTACCTCGACACCTACGAAGCCTTCGGCCTGCTGGGCGCGCGCGGGCTTTACGGCCACGCCATCCACCTCGAGCCGCGCGAGCGCGACCGCCTGCGCGAGAGCGGGGCCGCGCTGATCCATTGCCCGACCTCGAACACCTTCATCGGCTCGGGGCTCTTCGACCTCGCCGGCCTCGCCGCCCAGGGCCAGCGCATCGGGCTGGCGACCGACACCGGCGGCGGGTCGTCGTTTTCGATGCTGCGGACGATGGCGGCGGCCTACGAGATCGGTCAGCTGCGCGGCACCCCGCCGCACCCGGCGCAGCTGCTGTGGCTGGCGACCGAGGGCTCGGCCCGCGCGATGCACATGGCCGACCGCGTGGGCGGGCTGGAGCCGGGGCGCGAGGCAGATTTCGTCGTGCTCGACCTCGCCTCGACCCCCGCCATCGCGCAGGCCGCGACGCGCGCCGAGAATGTCTGGCAGGCGCTGTTCCCGACGATCATGCTGGGCGACGACCGCGCGGTCGCCGGCACCTGGGTGATGGGAAAGCGCCTGAAGGGCTAGGCCTCAGCAGCCGGGCCGGCCCAGCACCAGCACCCAGATGTCGCCCTCGGCCCGCGCCAGCCCGTAGCGCGTGTGCTTGGGCGAGACCATGTTGCGATAGTGCCCGGGCGAGACGCGCCAGCTGGCCAGCGTCTGCGCCAGCGACGTCTGCCCCATGGCGAGGTTCTCGGCGACCGAGCAGTAGTTGAAGCCGGCCTGCTTCGCGCGCTGGCCGATCCGGCTGCCGTCCGAGCCGCGATGCGCGAAGAAGCCGTTCCGCGCCATGTCGAGCGCGTGGCCCTGCGCGACCCGCGTCAGCACCTCGGACTGCACGACCGGATGCACGCCCGCCTCGGTGCGGTAGGCGTTCAGCGCCGTCGTCTCGGCCGGTGCGTCGCGGCTGACGGTCTGCACCGGCTCGGGCGGCTCGCCGTAGGTGATGGTGACGGGCACGGGCACGCAGGCGGTGCACAGCAGCGACGCTGTCAGGACCAGGGTTCGCACCGGGGGTCTCCTTCGATGATCCGGGGCCGCCGGCATGGACCGGGCGGCCGTGTCGTGTCGGGTTTGGCAAAGCTTATGCGTGCGCGAAACGATCAAAATCAACCCTAGCGTGCGGATGAGCGCGGACAAGCGCGGCGATCCGCCGCCACACAGAGCTCGATGCCTATTCCGCCGCCAACAGCGCCAACGCCTGCGCATGAAGGTCGCGGTTTGCGGCGGCGATCACCTGGCCGCCCTCGCGGGCCGGGCCGCCCTGCCAGTCGGTGACGATGCCGCCCGCCGCCTCGACAACCGCCAGCGGCGCGTGGATGTCGTAGGCCTGCAAACCCGCCTCGATCACCAGGTCGATCTGCCCGGCGGCCAACAGCGCGTAGGCGTAGCAATCCATGCCGTAGCGCACCAGCTTCGCGCGCCCGGCCACCCGGCCGAAGGCCGCGCGCTCATCCGCCGATCCGATTTCGGGGAAGGTGGTGAACAGCACCGCGTCGGACAGGTCCCGCGTGGCCCGCGTGCCGAGCGCGCCGCCGCCATGCGGGCCGCGCCAGCGCGCCTCGCCCAGCCCGCCCCAGAAGCGTTCCTGCGTGTAGGGCTGGTCGATGATGCCGAATTCGGGGCCCTCGGCGCCGCCGACCGCGATCAGCACGCCCCAGGTGGGCGTGCCGGCCATGAAGCCGCGCGTGCCGTCGATCGGGTCCAGCACCCAGGTCAGGCCGCTGCCGCCCGCCTTGGCGCCGAATTCCTCGCCCAGGATCGCGTCGTCGGGCCGGCGCTGCGCGAGAAGGTCGCGCATCGCGCGCTCGGCCGCGCGGTCGGCGGCGGTGACGGGATCGAAGCCGCCCGCCCCCTTGTCCTCGACCGCCAGGGCCGCGGCGCGGAAATGCGGAAGGATCGCCCGGCCCGCCGCATCGGCCAGCGCGTGCGCCGTCTCGACCAGATCGGACCGCAGGGTCTGCTGGCTGTTCGTCATCGGAAGGTCCCCGCCCGTGTCGGGCAAGGGCTAACGCGGAGGCGCCGCGGGCTCAAGCCACGTCGGACAGCACCCGCGCAAGGTCGAAGAGGCGCCGGCGCTGGTTTTCCGGGATCGCGTAGTACGACCGCACCAGATCCAGCGCTTCCTTGTCGGCGAGGATGTCCGCCGGCACGTTGTCCTGGCCATGCGCCGCCTTGGCGTTCTCGGCTTCCTCGATCCCCTCGAAGAAGGCGCTGACGGGCGTGTCCAGCGCCTCGGCGATGTCCCACAGGCGCGAGGCCGAGACGCGGTTCGCGCCGGTTTCGTACTTCTGGATCTGCTGGAACTTGATCCCGACCTTGCCGGCCAGTTGTTGCTGGGTCATGCCGATCAGCCAACGCCGCTGCCTGATTTTCTTGCCAACATGAACATCGACCGGATGCGCCATGAATCACTTCCTCGTGTAAAAATTGCCTCAGACGTTAGCACCCCGCCGCCTCGGTACAAGGGAAAGGGCACGCGACACGGACCGCTTCGCCGGGGAAAGACCGCCTATACATAGCCCGGCACCCGGTTTCAGATCAACCCAAGGTATCGCCTTCCCCAAGAGTATCAACTTAAAAAGAAACTCATTTTTGATCCGGTACGTTACGGCATTTTCACCCCTCGGGCGGGCCGGTTGCCGCCGCCGCACGAGCCCCGGTTTGACACCGGCGGGCCGATTTGCCCAGATGCCCGCGCACCAGTTCGGAGACGGTCATGCGCGCCTACCAGGTCACCTCGTTCGACGCCCCGCCCCGCTTGGCCGAGATCGCCATGCCCGAACCCGCCGCGGGCGAAATCCGGGTGAGGATCGCGGCCTGCGGGCTGAACTTCGCCGACCTGCTGATGATGAAGGGCGAATACCAGGACACGCCCG
>NZ_JBELMH010000013.1:0-1574 GCF_042096055.1 Citreimonas sp.
CGGAATCATAATCCGCGTGTCGGGGGTTCAAGTCCCTCCTCCGCTACCATTCCCCAATTCATAGAATTAGGTGCGCGTTTCCAGACGCGTCCCCTAGTGCTTGATCTTCCCGCGATCGTGCGCCTCACTCGGTTCACATGACACGGATGGGGACAGCGATGCACACCTTCGACGAAGATCTTTTCCGCAAGGGCCTGGAAAAGCGCAAGGAAACGCTCGGCGCGGAGTACGTCGAGAAAAGCTTCGAGAATGCCGACGACCTGACCCGCGGGTTCCAGGAGGCGATGACGGCCTGGTGCTGGGGCTTCGGCTGGGGCGACGAGGCGATCGAGCCCAAGACCCGCAGCATGATGAACCTCGCCATGCTTGGCGCGCTCGGCAAGATGCACGAATGGGAGATCCACTGCCGCGGCGCGCTCAACAACGGCGTCAAGAAGGAAGAGATCCGCGCCATCGTGCACGTGGTCGCCATCTATTGCGGCGTGCCGCAGGCGCACGAATGCTTCCGCGTCGCGCGCAAGGTGCTGGACGAAGCCGGTCTGTGACCGGCGCGGTCCGCCCGAGCGGCGGACCGCGGACAGTCAGCCCTCGGTCAGCCGCTCGGCGCGGGTCTGGCGGTGATCGCGCACGGCCAGCCAGACGGACAGCGCCAGGAACCCGGCGGTCAGGATGTAGAGACCGATGGAGATCGGGCTGGCGATCAGGATCGACCAGTCGCCGTCCGAGATGGACATCGCGCGGCGCAGGTTGCGCTCCATGTCGCCTCCCAGCAGCAGGCCCAGCACCAGCGGCACGAGGCTGACGTCGAGCTTTCGCAGCAGGTAGCCGAGCACCCCGAAGAACACCATCATCTCGAGGTCGAAGACCGAGTTCGAGATGCTGTAAACGCCCACGAAGGTGATCGCGGCGACGATCGGCATCAGCGCCCAGGTGGGCGTCATCATCAGCCGCGTGAACAGGCCGATCATCGGCAGGTTCAGGATCAGCAGCGCCACGTTCGCCATGTAGAGCGAGGCGACGAGCCCCCAGACGAGGTCCGGCTGACGCTCGAACAGCAGCGGGCCGGGCTGCACGTTGAGCGAGATCAGCATCGCCAGCAGCACGGCCGTGGTGCCCGAGCCCGGAACACCCAGCGACAGCATCGGGATCAGCGCACCGCCCGAGGCGGCGTTGTTGCCGGATTCCGGCGCCGCGACGCCGCGTGGGTCGCCCTTGCCGAACGTGCCATTTTTGTTCGAGACCTGCTTTTCCACCACGTAGGCCATGAACGACCCCAGCGACGCGCCCGCGCCGGGCAGCACGCCTCCCACGAAGCCCACGCCCGAGCCGCGCAGCATCGCCCAGCGCGTGCGCCAGATCGCGCCCCATTGCGGCAGCCAGCTACCCACGGGGATGGCCTTTGGCCGGTCCTTCACCTGCTTCTCGAGCAGCATCAGGATCTCGGAGATCGCGAACAGACCGACCAGCGCCACGATCGGCTCGATCCCGTCATACAGGTGGAAGCTGTCGAACGTGTAGCGCGGCACACCCGAGATCGGGTCGAGGCCGACGGTCGCCAGCATGAGGCCGATCAG